>CAZIHB010000020.1:0-11947 GCA_964538535.1 uncultured Hyphomicrobiales bacterium
GGCATAATTACCAACGGCCGTGGCAGCGAACCATCCGCCCTGCATCAAGCCTTTATATTTCGGCGGCGCAACCTTCGAAACGAAGGAGATGCCCATCGGGCTAAGGAAGAGCTCGGCAATTGTCAGAATGAAGTAAGTGCTGACAAGCCAATAAGGAGACACGAGCGATGCCTCGGGAGCCCTTACTTCGCCGATTTCGCCCGGGCTGAGGCCGAGCAGCGAGTATGATCCGATTGCAAGCACAGTGAAGCCAACGGCAGTAATAAGCATACCGATACCGATTTTTTTAGGGGCCGAGGGCTCGATGTTTCTCTTGCCAAGCCACGAGAAGAGACCCACGATGACAGGCGTCAGTGCCACGATGAAGAACGGGTTGAAGTGCTGGAACTTCTGCGGCGTGAAGGGGTTCACTTCGCCGTAAGTGTTGAACCTCCAGAATGCGAGAGCGCCAAACACCAGCGCGGATGCAAGGCCGAGCACTCTCGATTTCGACGTCGAGCTTTTCTTCACAACAAAATAGAGGCCCATGGCAGCGAGGAAAATCGGAAGAAGCCCGAAAAGATCGAACCAGAGATTGGTGAACCTGCTGACCGTGCCTACGGTATAATCGCGCGCGAAGAGTGTCATCGCCGCGCCGTTCTGATGGAATGCCATCCAGAAGAAAATAACAACAAAGAAGACGAGGCCAAGGGCCATAAGGCGCTGCTTGGTCTGCGCGGGAGTGAGCTCAACAACTTGATTCTTGAACTCGGCGCTTGCAGCTTTCTGCTTTTCGGTCATGTCGGCAGTCCTGTAATACTTCTTGCATATCCAGAAGACGAGCATGGAAATAACAAGGCTGAGGCAGGCAATGCCGAAAGCATAATGGTATGATTCCGCGAGGGCGTTGACGTAGTTCGTAGCGAAAAATGTGGGATTGGATACGTGGACGCCTTGCCTGGCGGCGAGCTCCGTCAGGTGAGTGCCAACGGACATGTCGCCGTTGAGGAATTTGTGCGCGAGAGCAGGGATTTCAGCATTATACACGAAATGGTATTTCGCGAGCACCCGGTTGCTCATAGCTTCGGCCGCGGTGGGCGCGAACATCGCGCCAATGTTGATACCCATGTAAAATATGTTAAAAGCAATATCCCGGTTTTTGCTGTATTTCGGGTCGTCGTACATGTTGCCGACAAGAGCCTGAAGATTGCCCTTGAAAAGGCCCGTGCCAAGAGAAATGACGGCAAGGGCGCCAATCACGAGCCCGAACCCGGAATTGATCTGCGAGGGGATAGCCAGCAGTATATAGCCGATAAACATGACGATAAGGCCGATATTTATCGTTTTGCTATAGCCAAGCCATTTATCTGCAACAATACCCCCGAGGAGAGGCGCGAAATAAACGGCGGCGAGGAATATACCGAATATTTGAGTTACCTGCCCCCCGGTATAGCCATACTTGGCCTGCATGAACAAAGTGAAAATCGCCAGCATGGTATAATAGCCGAAGCGCTCGCCCATGTTCGCGAAAAACGCTACAAATAACCCTTTTGGGTGGTTACTGAACATAAAGCTCCTGAAATAACGAATTAAGAAAAAATGGTATTAATTAAAAAGTTAAAATTCTCCGATTAAACAACAATAAAACACAAACTACAATTTGAATATAGCTGAGCAAAGATAATAAATACGCTTGTTGATTTAAAGTAAATTTTATATAAACGGTGCATAAGAGAATTATGCCCGGCAGGAAGAAAGGCCAAGATCCGTTAAGGGATCAGGGTTTTAATATATATTTCCTGTAGTATCTCTGCTTTCCGATGCGGATTTCGGCGATATAATCGCCCGAGGGCATTTCGCGCCCCTGGTCATCGCGGAAATTCCACGTCAGATTATAAGTGCCGGGTGGCTGAACGCCCTTGAAAAGAGTTGCCACGACAACGGCCCGCTCGGAATAGATCACGACCTCGACATCAGCCGAGTAGTCCACGGTGTATTTAAGAGATGGAGATACATCCTCGGTGATGCCAAGCAATTGGCCGATGCTCGAGAGCGGGATGTGAAGGCCGTAGGGCATGGTGTTCCGTACAAATGGGACGTATTGAGACATCTCGATATTCGTCCTGAACTGCACGACCTCTCTCGGATCCGGTATAAATGCTTCACGGGGGATGCTCTGCATGTTTTTAACGGCATACTGCCATGGTGTGCCCTCGGAAAGCTTCTGCCTGAGCTCCCACTTGAACTTGGAAAGCGAAATATCCCAAGCCATACGCGTGCTCAGCGGCAGGTTCGAGCGGAGAGCGCGAGCGAAGGCACTATCCTGCTCGGGGGTGAATTCTTCAACGCCCGAGGCTTGCGCTTTCAAATCTTCGGACCTTCTATTGTCCTGCGAAAAAAGTAAAGCAATGGCCGCGATCAGTATCAAAACCGAGGCCAGCAACAGGTTTATCATTCTTCGTACTTTTTTCGACACAAGCCCAACCTTTCTATTTGAAAATATCGGAAGCAATATACGAAAAAATTAACTATTTAAAATCCATATTATTCGTTATATATATTTTTGGAATCCCGAATAAAATCGAAATTCTGATTTCGGATTTTATCGTCGGAATTTGTATATTGATGTTAACAAAATTTAACGTTTTTAGCAAATTGAAATGAGGAAGATATGGATTTTCAAATTAACGACAATGTGTCCTGGGTCGGGAAAATTGACTGGGATCTTCGCAGTTTCCACGGCGATCAGCTCAAAACGCCGAGGGGATCGTCCTATAACTCCTATCTCATCAGGGGAGAAAAAACTGCCATCATCGACACGGTGTGGCAGCCGTTTACGAACGAATTTATTGAAAACCTTTCCCGCAGCATCGATATTGATTCCATTGACTACGTCATCGCTCTCCACGCGGAGCCGGATCATAGCGGAGCACTGCCGCGGCTGATGGAGATGCTGCCCGGCAGGCCGGTTTACTGCACTCAAAGCGGCGTTAAGTCATTGAAAGGATACTATCATCAGGATTGGAATTTCGTGCCGGTGAAAACCGGTGACAAGCTGAGCCTCGGCCCGATGGAGCTGACTTTCATCGAGGCTTCGATGCTACACTGGCCCGACACAATGATGTGCTATCTCGATAAGGGCGGGATGCTTTTCTCGAGCGACGTGTTCGGCCAGCACTTTGCTTCTCAGTTCATGTATGCCGATCTGGAAAATATGCCCGAACTAATGTACGAGGCCATGAAGTATTACGCCAACATAGTGGCACCGTATTCCAAAAAGGTGATGGGAAAACTGGAAGAACTGGCCGGGCTGAAGCTGTCGATTGAAATGGTCTGTCCCGCGCACGGGGTGATGTGGAGAGGCAATCAAGGCGAGATCATCGAAAAATATGCCCAATGGGCCTCGGGGTGGCATGAAAACCGGATCACCGTCATTTACGACACCATGTACGGCTCCACTCGCATGATGGGCGAGGCGATAGCAGAGGGCATCAGGCGGGCAAGCCCGGACTGCGAGGTGAAGCTGCTGAACAGCGCCGTGACGGACTCGAGCGATATACTGACTGAAGTGTTCCGCTCCAAGGGAATCGCTGTCGGCTCCCCGACGTATAACTCCGGCATATTGAATTCGGTGGCGGCAATTCTGGAAGAGATAAAGGGCATGGTGCCGCTCGGCAAAAAGGCAGCTGCATTCGGCTCATACGGCTGGGCACCGAAATCGACAAAGACGATCAGCGATATGCTTGCCGGGGCCGGATTCGAAGTGATCGGCCAGGGCCTGAAAGCCCAATGGGCACCAGATAGTAAAGCGCTGGGCGAGTGCTTCGAATTTGGAATGGAATTTGCCCGCGCTTTCAATGAAAAGCAGGCAGATTAATTTTTTTGATTTTTGCTGAGCAAGAAGCAGGCCCGTTAATCGTTATATATGTGTTTTTAGATTTCTTTTAAATAAAAAAGGAAAAAGAGATGGAAGAACGTAGCATTAAAGGAACGAAGACAGAACAGAATCTGTTGAAATCATTTGCAGGTGAATCACAAGCGAAGAATCGCTATACTTTTTTTGCAAAAAAAGCCAAGGAAGAAGGTTACGAACAGATAGCCGCATTATTCGAGGAGACAGCCCGCCAGGAAGAAAGCCACGCCAAGATATTTTTTGGCTTTCTCGAGGGCGGCACGGTGGAAATAACGGCTGCCTACCCCGCTGGCAAGGTGGCCGGCACTCCGGAGAATCTTGAAGCTGCAGCCGGCGGCGAGCGTGAAGAATGGGAGCTGCTCTATCCTGAATTTGCCCGCGTGGCTGAGGAAGAGGGATTCAAGAAGATTGCCGCGAAATTCAAATTGATTGCAAAGGTGGAAGCCGAGCATGAAAAACGCTATCGCGCGCTGCTTGAAAACCTGAAGAACAGCACTACATTCGCCAAGCCGGCGCCCGTCAGGTGGTACTGCCGCAAATGCGGTTACGTGCACGAGGGCACAACTGCACCCAAAAATTGCCCCTGCTGCGATCATCCTCAAGGATATTTTGAAGTGAAGGCAGAAAATTATTAGAATAGCTGACAAGCTGAAGCACAGCCCGTAAGCCGATAATCATTAAATTGCGGCAGCGGGCTTTTCTTTTTATTAATCGGTGAGATGACGTGTTTGATGTATGTGTGGTTTGCTTCGCGGAGCTGAGGAATGATGCCCGCACGCTCAACATAGCCGGCGCGATGGCCGGATCAGGGCTGAGCACGCTCGTGGCCGGCTTCGGCAGCGAGGGTGAAACGCCGGGTGACAGGCCATTCGGCACGAGGCTGCTGAAAAAAACGGCGGGCAGGCATTCTTATACAGTGCTGGCAGGATTTCTGAAAGATATTTTTTCGGCCCGCGCCGGGATGAAGGCCGGTATATACTGGGCAGCCGACTTGTATTCTCTCGCGGCGTGCAGGCTGCTTGCGGCGTGCAGCGGCGGCAGCATCGTCTATGATTCCCGTGAAATTTATTCGGCACTCGGCCCGCTCGAGGGGCAAAGGATGAAGCAGCTCGGCATCATGGCCATGGAGAAATTCCTCGTTCGGAAAGTGAGCGAATTCGTGGTGTCGGGGCCATTGGATGCCGAGCACCTGAAGAAAAGCTTCGGAAGCGGAAGGCCCTTCAGCGTGGTGCTGAACGTGCCGCCTTTCAGGAGCCCCGTGAAGAGCAGCCTGCTGAGGGACAGGTTCGGGATTGCCCCGGGGAAGAAAATTGTGCTCTATCAGGGGGCAGTGCTCGATGGCAGGGGGATCGGGCCCGTAATGAAGGCAATCGCGCCTTGCGGGGAGTTCGTGTTCTGTATCATGGGTGGAGGCCCGAAACTTGAGAAATATAAGGCAATGGCAGATAGCCTCGGCCTTGGGGAAAAGGTGTTTTTCACGGGCAGCATCCCCTATGGCGAACTGCACGACTGGACCTGCTCTGCCGATATAGGTGTTGCATTCATCGAGCCGGTTTCTTATTCATACGAGCTGGCGCTGCCCAACAAGTTGTTTGAGTACATGATGGCCGGCCTGCCCATTCTGGCCAGCAGTCTGCCTGCAATGCAGGCAATTCGCGGCGAAGTGCCGTTCGGGATGACGGTGGAGCCCGGGGCGGCGCCGGAAGAAATAGCCTCGGCACTGCGCGCTATTGCGTCGGATGGAAAATATGAGGAATACAGGAGAAGCTGCCTGGAAGCTTCAAGGGAGTTCTGCTTTGAAAGGCAGGCAGAAACGGTGATGGAAATCATATCGCGTGTGGCCGGCAAGTAGATTTTAACGGCAGGGCGCTTCCCGCACGCGGTTTCAGCGGAATGGAACGGGGGCAGGATATAATAATTTGGAATTAAATAGGTTTTTTTACATATTAAAAACGAGGTATGGTTATTTATTCGAACAGTTGATTGAACAAATTTTTTATTGCGGAGGCGTGTCATGGAAAATGAAGAAAGCATACAAAAAAGGGAGATCCTCACCTTTTATTCAATTGAGGAAGCATTGCGCGAAACGGGCAAAGCATGCAGATTGGACCTGCATTTCAAGGACCTGAAGAATTTCCCGGAAGAAATCTTCAAAATGGCCAATCTTGAAGAGCTTGTCCTCTGCAACAACCAAATTGAGGCATTGCCCGAAAATATCGGCCAATTGACTTCCTTAAAAAAACTCGACCTTAGTGCCAACAAAATTTCTTCTCTGCCAGTATCAATATCAAAACTGAAAAATTTGCACACTCTCGTCCTTAGCTGGAACAACATCGAGAGCCTTCCCTCATCAATCGGCGAAATGACCGGCCTTGTGAAGCTGGGCCTGAACAACAACAAGCTGAAAGCGCTCCCCGACTCGATCGGCAGCATGACCGCGCTCGAAGAGCTTGTAATAAGCGAGAACTGCCTTACAGAACTCCCGGCATCCATAGGCAATCTGAAAAATTTGATCAAACTGCGCGCACCAGGTAACAATTTGAATGAACTTCCCGACTCGATCTGCGAACTCGTTTCACTCAGGAAACTTGAAGTATCGGAAAACAACCTGAAAAGGCTGCCCGATGCCATCGGCAATCTTGTCAACCTCGAAAAGATCAGAATATACAAGAATCTGCTGACGGAATTTCCCGCAAGCTTCACGCTGCTGAAGAATCTTCGCAAGCTGCTTTGCTATGAGAACGATCTTGCCTCGCTGCCGGAAGATTTCGGCAAGCTTGAAAACATATCGGAGCTCGATCTCAGCCTGAATTCTCTCACCTCGCTGCCGGAGAGCTTCGCGAACCTGAAACAGCTCAAAACTGTGAACATTCACAGGAACGGGATCACTAACGACATGCAGAAATATATTAGCAGGCAGATACCTTTTGTTAAATTTATTTGGGACTAATCATGGCTGACAACAAGAACGAGCTGCTCTCCACCGGCAAAATTGCCGAACAGGTCGGAGTGTCGCCCGCCAAAGTGAAGAAAGCACTTGAAGAAATGCAGATAGAGCCCGACCAGATGAAGGGCAAGTGCGCGATGTTCGCGCCCGAGACGGTCGGGAAAGTGAAAGCTCACCTCGGCATTTCCTGAGAAGCGATGCCGCAGATACAATTACCGCCGGGCCGGAAGGTCCCGGCGGTAATTGTTAGTGTGCAGTTATCCTTTTACTGTATTCAGATAATTCTATTCAAAATTGCAGCAGCGGAATGTTGCTTAATATCGGGAGAAAAATTGCATTATGGCTGATATCGAGAATGGCAGAAATTATATGCTCAGGAAAAACGAAGAACAAAAAAAATATTATGAATTCGACAGCGTTTCGGAGTTTTCTCTCGGAAGCAACATTATTACTCGCGGATGGGAAAAGATCAGAGGCTATCAATACGACATGGCACGCTTCATTGATTTGGGCGGCCGGATGTCGGATATTCACCTGAATTGGATGGGAGACCTCTCCGACAAGAAAGTGCTTGATCTCGGCTGTTTTCTGGGCAACGAACTCACGTTCCACCTGGCGGAGCACTCCCGCGAATTTATCGGGCTCGATCTCAGCGCTTCTGCGATGGAAGAGCTAAGGAAAAAATTTGAGGCCCGCGGGCTTGTCAAAGCCAGGACGATGGCCGTCGATTTTCTTTCAGATGATTTTACGGAGCGGGATTTTGATGTTGTATATGCAAAATCCATTTTTCACCATTTCAAGTATATTGACGTGTTCCTCGAGAGATTGAGATCAATCATGAAGCCCGGCGGCATCGTCATTACCGTCGATCCGCTGAACACATACCTTCCGCTGAAAATAATCAGGGCAATATACAGGCCGTTCCAGAATGATAAGGATTGGGAATACCCGTTCACGAAAGAAACCATACGCACGATCAGCCGGTATTTCGAGATCGATGACACTATCGGCCTCATGGGCAGGCTGAAATACGCGCTCCCGGTCTATATCTTTTCAAAGGAAAAAGCAAAGAAATTGAGCGAGACATTCATGAAGAAGGATTTCGAGGATACGGACTTTGCCCGCAGGGAAATCTGGAAGTGCATGAGGATTTCAATGCTCCTGCATCCCGGAGCCGATTAGACTCAGGCCTTGGGGTGTGCTTTCTTATAAACTTCTTTCAGCCTCTCGATCGAGACATGGGTGTAGATCTGCGTGGTGGAGAGCGACGAATGGCCGAGCATCTCGCTGACTGATTTGATATCGGCGCCATGATCGAGCAGGTGCGTGGCAAAAGAATGCCTGAGCACGTGGGGGCTTTTTCTCGGCGATTCAGTGACACCGTTCATCCCCCTGTGTATGATCCGCCAGGCCGTTGATGGCAGAAGCTTCTTGCCGTGGTCCGAGAGAAAGAGCAGCTTCTCGTTATTATCGCGCGCCAGTCTGGAGCGCATTTGCTTATAAAGCTTAATCGCCTCGAATGCTTTGCTTCCCACAGGTACTATCCTCTGCTTATTTCCCTTTCCCGTCACTTTCGCCGAGCGCGAGCCGCAATCAATATCGTCAATCGATAAGTTGAGAGCCTCGCTGATTCTCAGCCCGGAGCTGTATATCAGCTCGACGAGGGCGATGTTCCTTGCCCCGGAGGGTGTGCTCCCGTCGAATGATTCAATCAGCCTGCTCACCTCCTTTTCAAGAAGAAAGGCCGGAAGGACCTTGTCGTTCTTTGGAGTGAAAACAAGGCCTGCGGGATTGGATTCAATAAAACCCTGCTTCTTGCAGTATCTGAAGAAGGACTTCATCGCCGAAACTTTTGCCCTGAGGGAGCTTTTCTTCAGATTATTGTCGTGAAGCCACCCGAGAAAGGGGCGCAGCGCGGGAGTATCGATAGTGCCGACCTCGGGCAGTTCCCCGCATTCCTCAATGAAATATTCGGCAAGGTTGTCGAGTGCTTTTTTGTACGCCGTGATCGTGTTGGGCGAAAAAGCTTTTTCTACCCTGCAATATTCAAGAAACCTGCTTGCCGCTGTTTCAAAAGTCATGTTGATACACCTGGTCAATAATAATGAAAAAAAAAGAGCAAATATCGAGCCATTTGGAATAATATTGGCTTGAAATAAACGTGGAGGATAAGATATAAAATATTAGAAATCTAAATAATTAAGCATTAAATTTGAGCATTGATACTGACAAACTATTGGTGATGTTATGATAAAAAGAATAATATTATTTTCGGCAGCTTTGATGCTTAATGCCCTTGGTGCATGGGCCCAGCCGAAAGTCTCTTATATCATCCCCGATATTGGCGCTCCCGACATGAGCACATATATCGAGCTTATCGGACCATCGGACAGCAAAGGCAAGTTCGGGGCCGACGGCCTCTACATGAACAATCCCGGTGACGCGATAAGGGTGGAGGCATTAAACCCCGCTGATTCGCAAAAAGTTACATTCGGCCCGGTAATCGTCTGCTGGGAGGGCCGCATGGCATCCACTCAGGCATACGTCCATCCCTGGGTGAAACCCAACGACTGGGATTGGAGCAAGCTTACGACTGAGTTCGTGATACCGGTAGTTATCGTTGTGAACAACGTGAGATCTGAACCGGTGAACTTCTATATAGTGCAGCCTTTCCCGAGAATAGACGGCGGAACCAACGCCGAGAGGGTGCTCGGGCAGGGCACGCTTGGCAAGAGGTCGCCACGCGGCGCGATGCTTGTTGAGTCTGCAATACTTGGCCCGAATGACTATAAGATATCAATTAATGATTGCGATCCGAATACAGCCGGAAACCAGGCGTATTTGCCCTTTATTCTTCTATCGAAAGAGGAAATCACAGGCACGGTGCAGACAAGGATTCTGGCTGACGGCGGATTGCAGAAAGTGCAGGATGCCGGCCCGGGCGGCGGCGGGGGCGGCGGCAGATTCTATGATGCCCAGCTTTTCGGCAGCAACAACGGCGATGACGGCGGCGACGGGTTCACGGGCGGCGGTGCAGGCGGCAGGAACAACTCCGGGCTGCCGACGCAGACGAACTCGCATAAGAGCTTAGGAGCGGGCACCGGCGCGGGCGGCTTCAGCCTGAATGGCATCGCGCCGTGCCCCATTGTTGATTGGTCATATGAAGCGGCGGGCGGAGGCACCGGGCACCCGTTCGGCACGTCGGGCACATGCTGCGGCGTGGGAAATTCCTGTGACGAACCGGGCGGCTATGGTGCCGGCTCGGGCTACCAGCAGAACAGGAAGGGCGGTTCGGGCGGCAATGCCACCGGAGGCAGCGGTGAAAGCCTTTCGGGAGGCAAAGTTGTCGGCAACAAGATGGTAGTGCCTCTTGCCGGCGGCAGCGGGGGCGCCTCGGGCAACCCGTTCCAGGCGGGGCAGTTCTCGGGCTCCGGCGGGGGCGGCGGCGGTGCCGTGAGGATCGCGGCAAAATTTATTGAGAACTTATCGTTGAGCGCCAAGGGCGCAAATGGCGGTGACGGCCACGACAGGAGCGACGGCGGCAGCGGCAGCGGAGGATGCATCAACATCGCCTCCAAGATGGCTTGCAACACGATCGGCATGGACGTCAGCGGCGGAAAACGCGGCTCGGACTCCGGCGGCTCGGGCAGAATACGGTACGATATCCCGGTTGATAAAAGTTCGGGGCTTGCAACTGCCGGCGGCAACACATTCAATGGCATATCAACCGATACTTCGCATTTCGTTAAAAGAAAATTCGACCTTACAGGCTTCAGAGAGAATGCTGTCGGGAACACTTCCATATATATCAAGCCGCTGCATGGCATATGGACAAAATTCGGTGATGTTACCGGCTTCACGAGGGGCTGGAAGAACGCCGTCACACTTGCCGGCAATGACTCGATTTATTTCATCGCCGTGGTGCAGGAAATTAATAACCGCACCCCGGACGGATATGAGGCTGAGCCGACGAATATCATGTCCCAGTCGGCCGCTAATATTTTACGCGTACAAACAGGGCCGGTCATAGCAAGCGATACCGTAGTGGAGAGAATTATTATTGCCTGCGACGGAAGAGAAGATTCAATAGGTGTGTATATTAAAAATACGGGCGATGCCACACTCTATCTGGATATGGCAAGCTCGACGTGGCTGATCCCGGATATTCCGATTGAGATAGTTTCTCCCTCAGGCATTACTCCGGTTGCCCCGGGGGACAGTGTCAATCTTATCGTGAAAGTGAAATACACCAAGGGCATGTCCTTGATGAAGTACATAAATACATTATTGCTCGCAAACAACGACGGGAACCCGGGGAAAAATCCCTGGTCTGTCCAATTCAAGTTTTCATTTGTGCCTCTGGACTTCAAGGTGGAGGACTTCAGGGGGCTTGAAATCGATACGCTCGATCTCGGCACAATCTGCCGCGGCTCGGCTGCTCCGGTGCTTGGGGCACGTGTCCATAACAATTCATTCGCGTCGATAACCGTCACCAGCCCTGTAAATTCGAAAAATAACCTGTTCAATATGTCGATGACTGACTATCACGTTATTGCACTAATGAAAGGCGATGCTGTGGTGAGTATGCTGAACACAGACCAGCCGGCCGGAATTTACAACGATGTGTTTTATGTCAGAATTGATGAATGTGCCGACAATATCGACACATTCTACGTCAAGGCGAAAATTGTTGAGATGAGCATGGCAACGTCGGATAACGGGCAGTTCCCGGACACGCGTGTGGGCGGCACCTCGAAGCTGAAATTGACATTCACGAATACAGGCACCGACACGGCTTCGATCAACTCCGGAGATATTAAGACAGGGCAGCCCTTTTTTGCTATTATCGGCACGCAGCCGGCCTTGCCCGCCGCTATCCCCCCCGGGGAGAAGATCGAGATTGAGGTGGAATTCAGGCCCGATGCCGTGAAGACATATGAAGACATACTTCACGTCAAATTCGGTCCATGCACGGAAGAAGCCACTTTGAATCTGAGCGGCAGGGGCGTGAAGTCCATGGTGGAAATATCAGCATACACGCTTGATTATGGCAACAATTCAAAATGCGACCAAAAGGAAGATTTTGTCGTTGTAAGGAATCCTCAGTC
>CAZIHB010000021.1:0-11829 GCA_964538535.1 uncultured Hyphomicrobiales bacterium
TGAAAAACCAATTGTACAATCTGCCGATAATAAAAATAATAAAAAAATCACAGGCAGCGGATTTTCGAAAATTCACGGTCCGGCATGAATTTCCACTTCCCGGGATCCCCTTTTCTCCCCGAATCCGCGCGTGATTGGCGGCATCCCGCCAAGGCCGCGGTTCGGCTCCCGGGCGCCCGGCCTGGCAGCCCGATGATATAAATGAATGTGTAGTATAAGAAATGACCCTAAATTAGTATAAACATTTCCTTTACTTTTTATAAGTTTGCGCTGTTATCATTGTAAAATAGGCCATATTCAAGCGTAACATATGCAAGTAACACATACAAGATGTTAAAAAAAAGATTTTTTCTCGTGGCCGGCGATACATCCGGCGATCAGCACGCGGCGAGGCTTATCGACGCAATAAGGCAAATATACCCCGATGCTGAATTTGACGGGATTGCAGGCCCTGCCTGCGCCGAGCGAGGCCTCAAATCAATCGCGCCTCTCTCCGAGGTGTCCGTTGTCGGGTTCTGGGAAGTAGCAAAAAAATATTTTTATTTCAGGAAATTGATCTGCCGCACCAGGGATATGCTTTCAAGCGGCAATTATAGCGCGTTTATTCCCGTTGATTACCCCGGTTTCAATATGATAGTGGCCAAATATGCCAAGGGGATTAAAGTCCCTGTTTACTGGTATATCGCGCCGCAGCTCTGGGTGTGGGGCAGGAAAAGGGCCGCGAAGCTGGCAGCCGCCATCGACGTGCTGCTTTGCGTGTTCCCGTTCGAGGTTGATTTCTTTAAGAAATTCGGCATCAGAACGAAGTTCGTGGGCCATCCCATCCTCGATGACCCTGCCTTTTCGGAGCAGCCTAAGGGCTTTGAGGGAAGGAAAAAGCTTATTGCCTTCATGCCGGGCAGCCGCAGACAGGAAATCATGATGCATATGCCTCTGCTCGAGGGCATCTCGGATCATCTTTCAACGATCGTACCCGACATCGAGTTCGGCATTGCAGCCGCCCCATCGGTGGATAAATCCATTTTCACCCCCTATCTCGAGAAAAACAAGAACTGGGCAATCTGGGATAATTCTAAGGAACTTATGGCTTCAAGCCTTGCCGGAGTAGTTAAAACCGGCACGTCCAATCTTGAGGCCTGCCTGAGCGGGCTTCCCTTCGCAATGATTTACAAGACGTCGCCCTTCACTTTCCACATGGGGAAATTTGTAATCAAGCTGCCTTTCATTTCCATTGTTAATATTTTGGCCAATAAGCCGCTCGTGCATGAATTTATCCAGGATTCCGCGCGGGCTGAAATTATTGCCGAAGATATTGCCGAAATCATAAAAGACAGAAAATTATACGACAACATCCTTGCCGAGTTCAACGGCATCAGGACTATGCTTGGCGACAAGGGCGCGGCAGAAAGGGCCGCTGCCTGCATCTGCAACAAATTATGAGGCTGGATGGGGACGAGTTTTACCGGTGGATTGGCTGTCTTGCTGATCAGATTGCTTGCCCGGACGTGGAGGGTCAGGCACGCGGGCTCTTTTCCGCCTGATGATAATGCAATAATTGCATTTTGGCATGGCAAGATGCTTCCCGTCTGGAAAGCATTTGCGGGAAAAAATTCAAGAGCCCTCGTTTCTCTCAGCAAGGATGGAGAAATACTCGCGGCCCTGCTTGAGAGCTGGAAATATCAGGTAAGCCGCGGCTCGACCTCGCGTGGAGGAAAGGAGGCGCTTGACAGCATCATTTCAGGCGCACGCGGCAGTGTCACGCTTATCACGCCCGACGGCCCGCGCGGGCCTGCAAGAGAATTCAAGGCCGGGGCAGCTGTTGCAGCCTCCAGGTCGGGGGTACCTGTCGTGCTTTGCGGGGTCAAGATCAGGCATTTCAAGACTTTCGGGCGCAGCTGGGACCGCTTCCGCCTGCCACTGCCGTTCACACGTGTTGACCTCACTTTCTCTGCCCCCTATCCTGCACCCGGCCCCGAAGACAGGGATGCAATATCGGAATTCATTAAACTTCTCGAATCTGAACTTAACAAGATTGATCCTGAATAATCCGGTCGGAAATTATGATTTTAAAAAAAGCACTATCCGGCATTTTCGGCGCAGCCGTGAACAGCCGCAACAGAAAATATGACCGCAAAAGGCCGGATGAGCTTGTGCGATGCCAATTCCCGATAATTAGCATCGGCAACCTCAGCGTTGGGGGCACGGGCAAAACGCCGTTTGCCACGATGCTCGCGATGATGCTTAAGTCACGTGGCCATAAGCCTGTTATCATTGGCCGGGGATACAAGAAGAAGTCCAGGGGCCTCATTGTTGTTTCCGACGGAGAAAAAATTCTATCCGACGTTGAGTCAGCGGGAGATGAAATGATGCTGTTCGCGCTGACGCTCGGCATCCCCGTTGTCGCGCACGAGAGCAAGTCTGAGGCAGCCGCACTTATTGAGGGGCGTTTCGATTTTGACTGCGCCATCGTGGACGACGGGTTCCAGCACCGCGCCCTGGCGCGCGACCTCGACATCGTGCTTGTCGATAAGAGCACAATCGAGCGGCCTTATCTCATACCTGAAGGACGACTGAGAGAGCCGCTTTCATCGCTCGGGCGGGCTGATATTATCTGCATGACGGGCAACGCGGAGCTGCCCGGCGAGATCCTGAAAGGACTCGGGGGCAAAGTCATCATCCGCGTGGCTTCTTACTCCAAACCGCCCTATATCCTGGGCTCCACCGCGAGTCAGAGCCGGCCTTTTAAAAAGGGCCACGAGATCATTCCATTCTCGGGTATTGCAAGGCCCGAGAGATTCTACGGGATGCTGCTTGATCAGGGTTTCGATATTATCGATAAAATAACATTCGGCGATCATCACAATTATTCGGAAAGCGATATCCGCCACATTATCGAAAGATGCAGGAAACACGGCGTGCCGGACATTGCCACAACTGAAAAAGATGCCGTCAAGCTGATTCGTTTTGAAAATATGATTCGGGAAAGCAGTATCAATTGCCATGTTTTCCCTATCAGCCTGAAGATAATCGAGGGTGAAAACGCGTTTATCCGTGCGGTTGAGTCCCTGTTTAAAAGCTAAGGCAGGCCCGGCTTAATAATTTAAGCTGTACTGCACCGATAACAGCAGCCCCGAGGCGGTGTTGCCGGGAGTTGCATCCCGCCCGCTGCCAAGAGACTTAACTCCGTTCCTGCTCATTAAATTATACCTCGCGAGAATATCAACCGGGCCGAGGTCAAAATCAGAATAAACCACAAGCCTGCTGCCACTACCCTGAAGTGCCGTCGTGGTGACGTATCCCGGGGCCACGTACTCGAACTGCCACACGGCGCTGTCATAATCATCCGTCGAGAATACGGCGCACCGTGCCCCCACTCGCAGCATTTTCGGAGCAGAATAGGCAACATCCGCCATGGCAGAAATCCCGGAGCTGCTGTTGGCCGCTTTTCCGCAATCTATATACACTCCTTCAACGCGAAAATTCAGATTAAACCCGTTGTCAGTGGATTTATTCAGGTTTATCCTTACGGAAGACTTAGTAACAGTCGCGACGATTCTCTTTGAACTGCTTACGGCAACGGCGTCCAATTTAGATTCTGTTTTCATTCTGGCAGTGATATATAATTTCTCTCCGGCCTGCCGCCCGGCCTCGGCAAAAACATCAATCCCCCGTATCGGTTCGGGACAGTAATAAGTCCGGATGAAGCTCTTGAAGAAATCCGCGTATAAAGAATAATACCCGTTATTGCCCGTTTTTTTCATGTAAGAGAGATACACCCCCAGCTCGTTCGAGGGATTGGACTGTTCGCCGAACATCGCCCCGTAGGGTGAACGGAAATCCTGATGGAAAGCCCTCAGCTGGCATACAACCGCGACCGAGTCCCAAGCCTTGCTCGCCATGACTGATATGGAGCCGTTGCCCCGCGCATCGAGCGCGAGCTCTGTGCCGAGGCAATTCTGCCTGTCGCCGATAGTTACGAAGCACGAGGACAGCACTCCGCCCTTGCCCGTGAATTCGCGAGCCGAGCCCGTGGCAAGTTTTTTATCGTAGTTTATATAATACGCCGCCGCACCATATCTGAAGCTTCCGATCCTATATTCCGCTGATAGCCCTGCAAGCCTCTCGTCAATAGAATTTCTGCCTGCTGTTTCCGATTCCGATCGGTAAAGCCCGTCACGCGAAATTGATGTTACCAGGCCCGTGGAATCCGTCTTCCCTGACATTTTTTTTGACGAACCGAACAATCGCAGTGAAAAGGAGCTTTTATGCGAAAAGTACCATTTCCTTGCAATCACGGCCCCGCTCAAAAACGACCCTTCAGTTTCGGAAGCCGTGCCAGCGGCAGCATTCTTGAAAGCACTGGCAGGTGCCGCGGGGTCAGCCCCCTTCCGGGCAAGGAATTCACTGCCAAAGAGCGCGCCCCCGCCGGCCAGCAGCGTGTAATTTCCTACTATCGCCTTCCATCCTGAGGATCCGAAAGCCAGGTATCCACCCGCGAAATCCGTAAAAGCAATTTCGCCCGGGCTTTTGCCGATATTTGCCCCGCAATTGATTGCTCCCGATGAGAACCTGGCGAAGCTGTGCGATTCGAGTCCCGACCCCTTGTAATACCCGGATGAGATTCCTTCGGATTTGTTGAAATCAACAGCTGTGCGGTTTTTAACTGTGAGTCCGGCCTTTTTCATGCCGGAATAATCTATAATCGTGCAGTATTCCAGTAGAATCTCCATGGAGTGCTCAAGCCCGAGCGAATCAATCACAGCGCGGATTCCCGGCGGATGTGCATCGGTGACGAACTCTATAATTTCTTCCGCGGCCGCGTCATCAAAACCGGGAAGCAGAGCAAGCTCCTCGGCATCGCAAACGGCAAGGTTAAGCTTGTGCTCCCTGTAATAACTGATTATTTCCACCTGTCCCGGAGAATTATTGTCCCTCGTGTAGTCCTCGAATGCCCTCTCGCTGACCGTGCCGATATCCTCCCCGTGCAGCCTTGCGGCTGCCGTAAATATCGTCCAGATTAGCAGGATCAGCTTTTTCATCTCGTTACCTGATACTTTATTATTTTTGTAAGATATCATCGGAGAAAAAAATTATGCATTATATATTGGACGCTTTAAATATCATCTACAAGCAGCCGGCACTGGCCGACATGCTTAAAATTTCGTACGAGCGGGCCGCCACGGGCTTGCTCTCGCTGATTAACCAGTACTCGATGAGCTACCCGTCTTATATATTCACCGTGGTTTTCGATGGGCTCGGGCTGCCGATTTCTTCTTTCACTCCGGCAATATATGTGCTCAACGCCGGCAAAAAGCCTGCCGACGAAGAAATCAAGCGCCTTGTATCTTTCGAAATTAATCCATCCACAACGATTGTGGTTTCATCGGACACAGAGGTCTATAACTTTGCAAGAATCAATGCCTGCAGAGCAATGACCTCCGAGGATTTCCTGAAGATGGCAGGTTCCGCCGGCACCAGGCAGGCTGAATCCGGCAGCGGGCGGTCCATGATTTCAAAGAAAGAATACAACGAGATGCTCGCACTTTTCAAAAGAGCTGACATGGATGATTCCGGGCTGCCCGGCAAACAGCCATTTCTTGATAATCCCTTAACTGACAAAGAAATAGAAGACCTTCCAATTAAAGGAAAAATTGCTGAAAATCCAAAAATTTCGCCAAAAATTGAAAAAATACCGGATTTCACTGAGACGCTGAAAGATCTGTCCGACCTTAAAAAATACTCGGACAACCCCAAGAAAATCAAAAAATCTAAGAACAGGGACGAGAAAAACGAAAAGCCCTCGGCAATGAGTTCAAAGGATTTTAAAGATTTGCTCGATATGTTCAAATAATATCTGCGTCCGAAAATAAAATAAGCAGGCTGCCCCGAATGAGTTCAGAGCAGCCTGCTTATTTTAAAATCGGCAATAATTTCTTTACTTAACTATTGCAACCGGAATTGCAAAAGCGTCATTGCCCGATCTGATCATCAGGTAGTATGATCCTGAAGAGATCTTGCCCGTGTTCAGATTGAACACATTCAGTCCTGCGGAAACATCGAACCTGCCGAAATCAGCAGCCACGCTGCCCGCGCAGTTGATAAGCCTTATGCCGGCGCTTGTCTCGATGCCTGATTTAAATTCAACTTTAAGCTGATCTGAGGACGGGTTGGGGCCGACTTCAATCATGCCGAAAGCTGTATTGTTCTCGCTGACACTCGCTGTCGTCCCGGGCTTTCCGGCCATTTCATCGGATCTTTCCGATTCGAGGATAAGTGCGTCGTTATATGATTTCACGTAATAATAGTACATATTTTCCGTGGTTACGTCCTTATCTTCATAACTGAGCTCAGTGTAATCCTCAACAAGAATATTCCAGTGCTTAGCGTCGTTTACGCTGCGATAAATCCTGTAATTGATGTTTGGCGAGGGGCTTGCATCCCAGGAAAGGATGATTGAGGCAGGCGTAGTTTTAAGCACAACATTTTTGGGAGCTTCCGGAGCAGTTGACGGCATGGCATATACCTCTGCCGAGTTTCCGCTTTCCTTCGTTCCATCCTCGCTTATTGTCCTTATCACATAATAGAAGTATTTCTTGGCTTCAACGTTTTCATCAGTGTAGGTAGTATCGGCAGTTTCGGAGATTTTTTCGTAATTCTTTCCGCTTTCCGTGCTGCGGTAAACCCTGTATTTCACGTTTCCGATCGACAGGCTTCTCTCCCAGTCAAGTTTCAGCTGATTGAGGAGAGGTGTGATTTTAACCGCCGGCGGTGCCTCGATTGCGGAGGAGATTTTTGCAGATACTTCATTCGAATTTTCGCTCTCTTTCTTCTTATCCGTCCAGTATGCCCTGACGACGTAAGTGCAGAGGCTGTCAACCTGCACCGCGTTGTCAGTGTATTCGAGAGCCGTGATATTATCAGCAAGCAGGTTGAACTCGCCGCCATCTATTTTTTTATAAACGCGATATGTGACGTTGGCGGATACGGAAGCTTTCCATGAAAGGACGAATGTCAGCCCCGATCTTGCAATTTTCAATTTTGTAGGAGCCTCGGGGATGTTATAAGGATTATCTGAAGAGACCGTCGAGCTTTTGTAAAGTCCGAGCTGTGTCCCGATAAATAGATAATCGTCCGAGTTCAGTCCGAGAGAAAAAGCGTTCTGCGAGGCAAGGCCCGAGCTGATATTTTTCCAGTTCTCGCCATCATCGATCGACATGCACGCACCACCGGACTTAACGGCTGCATAGACGTATCCGACAGAGTTTACGAGCAGTTGCTGGGGTGAAGAATTCATTTCCGGCGGTTCAATGTATCTCCAGCTGTCACCGTTGTCGATTGATTTATAAATACCGCTGTTTGTGCCATAGCCTGCGGCATAAATAATAGTGCCTGTGCCCGTGGCCATGTCGCAGATGTTCACATTCTTCAGCGCGTTAATAATCTTCCAGGTAGAGCCGTTATCAGAAGATTTAAACACTCCCGCGCCCGTGGCGGCAAAAAGCACACCCGTCTTTGATTCATAGATCCTGAGCACCCTTTTGTCCGTCAGGCCGTTGCTCGATGCCACCCAGCTGTTTCCGCCGTCCACTGATATATAAAGTCCTTCAGCCGATGACAGCGCCGCGTACATTTTGCCTGTTGAAGCCACAAGCACCTGGTTTGTTGCCAGTGCGCCGATGCCTTTCTGCGATTCGCTGAATGTCACGCCGAAATCTGATGAAGAAAAAATACCGGTAATGGTCGAGGCAATGATCTTGGTGCCGCTAAGAGCAACATGATAGACGGTTTTAGCTTTAAGGCCGCCGAGCGTCCAAGTCATGCCTTTATCGGATGACATGTAGAAGCCGTCAGTCGAGCCAAGATACATTTTATTCTTATCTACGTTGACAATGCTGTATATTTCAAGGTTTTTCATGTCCGGATTCACCTTCGTCCAGCTTTTTCCCTTTGTATTCGATGACCATAAACCATCGGATGCAGTGTTGGCAAAGAGGACATCGGACTTGTTCGCGCCCATCACAGGAACGCCGAAATATTTCATTTCGCCCGTGGCCGACGTGAAAACATCTCCATCGTCGCTCGAATAGTACACACCATCCTTCACGGTGCTGATTACGATATCACCGCTTTTCAGAATCGAGATATTTGTCGGAGTGTAGTTGATATTGGCAAAGCCGACTTTTGAAAGCTCCCAGGTCATGCCGTCATCCTTCGAGCGCCACATGCCATTGATTTTCGCGCCGACATAGATGTAGCCCTTTGAATTAACGGCAAAGCTCTCCACGGTATTTTCCTTGATGCTTTCGCATACGCGCACGAACGTGATACCGTCGTCCTGAGTGACGAACAATCCCTCGTTGAGGATACCTACGAAAAGCATATTGTCCTTCTGGGCAAATACACCGGTCACTTCTTTCTTCGAATCAAGGTCGCCCGTCATGGTCTGCCAGGTAGCGCCATTGTCGTCGGACCTGAAAACCTTCCCAGTCGAGCCGACAAAAATCGATCCGCTTGACGACACCGAGAACGATGTGTAGTTCCTCGCCTCGTCGCCCGTGAGGATCAATTGCCACGATGCACCTTCGTTCGTCGTGCGGTAAAGCGCTACAGAGCTTACAGCAAAGATGTCATTGCCCCTGCCCGGCCCCAATGCAGTGATGTCCATCGAGCCCTGGAAACCGTTAATTACCTTTGTCCACGAGGTTCCGCCATTTGTTGATTTGATAACGCCCGTCGTCGTGCCGGCCAGGATTGCACCTGAAGATGTAAAAGCAATGTTTTTAACCGGGCCTGTTTTCAATAGTTTTGTTTCAGTCCAGTAGTTCTGCGCCTGCAAGGATAGGAAACTGAGGACAAACAATGCCATTACAAGCGGTAAAGTTCTATACTTCATTATTACCCCCAAAAAATTGGAAAAAAAATCTTTTACAGCATTAACATAATTTAACATACTAAAAAGATCTCAATTTTCAATGCTTTTTAGTGATTCTAAGCAAAAAAATGCTGATATTTTTGCAAAAGATCCGATATTGTCGGATATTAGCCAGTCAAAAGCAATTTTATTTCCCTTGAAATAAGTAATTTCAGTCGAAAAGGAGCAGATTAACGGGTTCGTTCCTACGGCTGCCCAGATCACCGGTGCCTGAAGCGGGCGACAGGCAATAGCCGCGCGTAAACCGCTCTTGCGGTTGATATCGACCACCGCCTCGGCCGAGGCCGCGAAATATTTCGAAATTCTGTGCCCCAGCCCGAATGACGCGCTTGAAACTGCATCCCTTCCCCCGCCGCCGAACCTGCCGGCATTTGCATTCTTCATCAGGAAGTTGAATTCGGTGCCGTCACCCAGGGGCAGCCTGTACGCAAAATGTATCATCATGGCACTGGACGGAGCGAAACCCGGCGGGCTGATTCTCGCCAGCTCGAGCCCGATGCCGAGGCTTCCCGTTGCATCAAGTGATATGGCCGTGGCAACCATAGCTGAAACCTCTCTTGATTTACCGCTGTTATCCGTGAAGAGCGTGGCCCCAATTCCGAAACTGCCCGATGAGCGGGCCCCGGAAAGATATGCCGGCGTGTATTCCCCGGCCAGCCCGACATAGGGCATGGCGGCTGCCGTGAAGTGCCAGCCCGCGGAGCAGAGCGTGTTCAATGGATTGGCCGCTGATTGCAGCGTGGAATTTCCGAAAAATGTGCTGCTAACCGGCAAAAGGTCCATGGCACCGATGCCGGCAGTTTGCGCATTCGCAATGCCGCATTGGGCAACGAAGCAGATAAAAATCGCGATCAGCCTCCGGTTCACTTTCGTGCCTCATTGATTAATCAATATACCGAAACTATGATTTGAGAATTCTGATAATAACCGTCAACTGTTTTACGGGCAATACCATTGATTCGGTATTTTTTTGAATCTGCTTATCTTAGAAATAGGTTTTGATTATATTTGATTATATTTGATTTTGGCTTTTATTGACATTCAGGATGAAAATGATGAAGCGATCGGCTTTAAGCGGCATACTTGCATTCTTTGCAATGATTTCATTTGCTTTTGCCCAGGAAATCGAATGTAACGTCTCCGTTGATCTGGAGCAGATTGCTCCGGAGAACCGCGTCAACGTCAGCACGATGGAAAATGACGTGAAAAACTACATCAACAACCAGCGGTTCACGGATCTGAACTGGGAAGGCAAGAAAATACCCGTGGATATCAATATCTACATCACGGGCGGCTCCAGGAACAGGTATTCGGCCAAGCTTTTTATCGTGTCAAAAAGGTATATAGCCGGCGGCGAAGGCACATCCGTCACTCTCAAGCTTATTGATAACGATTGGTCATTCGATTATGCCCAGAATGCCACATTGTCATACAACCCTTCACGCTTCAACGAATTCTCGTCGATGCTCGATTTCTACATGCTGACAATAATCGGCTATGACATGGACACGTACGGCGAGCTCGACGGCACGGCCTGCTACGAGAAAGCAAAGCAGGTCTGCCAGCTGGGTGCTTCCGCCGGCGTCTCTGGCTATCAGGCCTACTCGGATCCAGGGAAGCTGACACGCTACAGCATCGTTTCAGAGCTGACCGATTTCCGTTACGAGGACTTCAGGAAGCTGATATTCTCGTATTTCGTGGACGGCCTGGATCAGATGGACACCAAGCGCGACGAGGCAATAAAACAGCTTGCGGGCGTTATCTACGACATGTCGGAGTTCAAAAAAAATAAAATGGTAGGGCAGAGCGTGCTTGTGCAGGCTTTCTTCGATGCCAAATCCATGGAAATCTGCTCGATTTTCAAAGGCATCAAGGATTATCCCGACATTTTCGGCCAGCTGATGTATCTGGATCCGATGAAATCATCGGATTATCAAGCCGCGAGAGATGCAAAGTAGAATGCCGCGGGGCCGGTCCGGCCGGTTACTGTTTTTTTTCAGACGGGATTTGTTTAATTTTACTTTTTATTATTTAGAAATTATGGAAATCCCGTGCGGTCAGACGGCATATTACCCCGGGCTGTTGATGCGAAAGCGGCTCGAGACGGCTCATTGAAGCAGATAGACGCGAAACCATTGCTGAGCGTGATAATTCCGGTGCTGCAGGAGGAAAAGCTCCTCGCGAAGCATATAATGCTCTACACTCGCGAGCTAAGGGAAAAATATAATTTCGAGCTGATTGTAAGTGATGGCGGATCATCCGATGACACCGTGGCCATCGCGAAGCGTCACGCGGATAAGGTTGTCGTGCACGACCGCCCCGAGAGGCAGACTATTGCCGAGGGCCGCAACCGTGGGGCCGAAGTGGCCTCGGGCAAAATTCTTGTATTCATCAATGCTGATTCCATACCAAAGGATATACACTCCTTTTTTGACTACATTTATAACCTGGCCATGAGCAGCGACGAGCATTACGCCGCCTACGCGTGCTACGTTTCCGGATTCCCCGGGGAATCGCTTCTGAAGGACAAGCTGTTCTATCTCCTGCACAACGAGTACGTCAGGATGCTGAACATAATCGGCATGGGAATGGGCAGGGGCGAGTGCCAGATTGTAAGGCAGTCGGTTTTCAATGATGTCGGCGGTTATAACGGGTCAATCGTCGCGGGCGAGGATTTTGATTTATACCGGCGTATAGCCAAAATTGGTAAAATCAAATTCGAGAACCGCCTCCACGTGCTCGAATCTCCCAGAAGATTCAGGAAGTACGGGTATATCCGCACGCTATGGTACTGGACTCTGAACTCGCTTACCGTGATGCTTTTCGGAAAATCCGTTTCCAAAGAATGGGAAGCTGTGCGGTAACCCGACTTTTTTTCTTCAACATCCTTTCCTGAA
>CAZIHB010000022.1:0-11820 GCA_964538535.1 uncultured Hyphomicrobiales bacterium
AAACAATCAACAATATATTTTCAAAATTTTGCATAGGGAAATAATGTTTCACGTGGAACATCGAGATGACTGAAAATAGATTCGACGTAATAATTATCGGCGGGGGCCACGCCGGAATTGAAGCAGCCCACGCCGCTGCATTAATGGGCGCGAGAACTGCTCTCCTCTCGATGAGCCTCGGCACGCTCGGCCGCCCTTCATGCAATCCTTCCATCGGCGGCACGGCGAAGGGCCACCTTGTTAAGGAAATCGACGCACTGGGTGGCGCAATGGGATTGCTGGCCGACAGGGCCGGAATTCACTTCAAGATGCTCAACACATCCAAGGGGCCGGCAATATGGTCTCCGCGCGCTCAAATAGATAAGGACCTCTATCCCAAATACGCACTCTCGCTCCTTCTCAGGATGGAACGTGTGACGCTCGTCAGGGGTACTGCGAAAGAAATCCTGATAGAAAAAGATAAAGTGAAGGGCATTATAACTGATAAAGGTGATACACTCTTCGCGGATGCCGTAATACTCTCTGCCGGCACTTTCCTCAACGGCAAGATGTTCACCGGCGGGGATGTAACCTATGGCGGCAGGGTCGGCGAGCCTGCTGTCAGCGGCCTGACGGAAAAGCTCAGGTCCTACGGACTTGTTTCAGGCAGGCTGAAGACAGGCACCCCACCGAGAATAAGCGCCGAATCCATCGACCGCGGGCGCACGTGGCTTGCTCCCGGCGATGAGCACCCCCTGCCCTTTTCGCGCCGCACAAAAGAAGTGAAAAACGTGATCACCTGCCTTCAGACAGAAACAAACCGGGAAGTGCACGATATACTCAGAACTGGCTTCAGCCGCTCCCCAATGTTCACGGGCATGATAAGCGGTGTCGGCCCCAGGTATTGCCCCTCGATAGAGGATAAGGTCAACAGGTTCGCCGAGCGGCAGAGCCACAAGATATTACTGGAGCCCGAGGGCCTTTCCACCAATTCTGTTTACGTGAACGGCTACTCGACGAGCCTGCCCGTTGACGTCCAGATAGCCGGGCTGAGGAAAATCTCCGGTCTGGAGCATTGCGAGATGCTTCGGCCGGGCTACGCCATAGAATACGATTTTTTCCATCCCTGGCAGATAAATTACAACATGGAGACGAAAGCAATATCGGGCCTTTTCTTTGCCGGGCAGATCAACGGCACTTCGGGTTATGAAGAAGCAGCCTCGCAGGGAATCATGGCGGGGATAAATGCCGTGCTGAAGACGCGCGGCGAGGCACCATTCACACTTCGCCGCAGCGAGGCGTATATTGGAGTGCTTATAGACGACCTGGTCAACAAGAACACAGAGGAGCCATACCGCATCTTTACATCACTCGCGGAATACAGGCTGCTGCTCCGTCAGGACAACGCCGACCTGAGACTTTCGAAGCACGCATTCGAGCTTGGCCTGATAAGCTCTGAAGACCACGAAAAAGTGATTGAGCGCGAATATAAGATCAAAGAAATGATAAGCGACGTAAAGAGCATCAAGACGGCACCTGCCGAGGTAAACGAGTATTTGGAATCAGTCGGTGAATCCCCTGTTTTGGAAAAAACAGATTTTTATTATCTTACGAAAAGAAGCGGGGTGAATCTCAAGGCACTACTTGCAATCAGCGGGGACGAGCGAGCAGAGAGCCCCGAGTGGGCGAAAGCAATCGAGCAGGCCCAGATTGAAATCAAGTACGAGGGCTATATAGAGAGGCAGAGGAAGGAAGTTGAATATTTCCTTGAGAACGAATTAAAGGCGATACCTGCCGACTTTGATTATAACTCGCTCAATTCAATATCGACCGAGGCACGCGAGAAGCTGCAAAAAGTGCGCCCCCATTCACTCGGGCAGGCTTCGAGGATAGCCGGAGTGTCGGCCTCGGACGTGTCGATACTTTCGCTCTTTTTAAAATAGTATTGTTCCACGTGGAACACTTAACCAAAACGGAATAGCCGATGAAAACTCAAAAAATAGTGATTACAGGGGCAACCGGAAAGACTGCAGAAGCCGTCAGCAGGATATTCAGCAATGAATCCTCGCACGAGCTTTATCTATTGAGTTCGAATGCCTCGAGACTGATACTCAAGCCGGGAGAAAAAGCTTTCGAGACAGATATTTTAAACAAAAAGGAATTGAAAGCACTGCTGAATGAAATAAAGCCCGATATTATCATAAACACAGCCGCGATGACTGACGTGGACCGCTGCGAGACAGACAAGAAGCTCTGCAGGGACCTCAACGTCGGGCTCGTGGAGAACCTCTGGAGATACTGCCTCGTATCCGACTCACACCTGATCACTTTCTCCACTGATTACATATTCGATGGAGAGCGGGGCCCCTACTGCGAAACAGACAAGCCGAACCCGCTCAGCTACTATGGAAAGAGCAAGCTTGCCGCCGAAAACCTGTTCTATGGCATGGACAGGCAATTCACCGTGATAAGGACAAACGTGATATACGGATCCTCGCACTATGGGAAATCAGACTTTATCAACTGGGTGCGCAGGAATCTTGAAGAAAAGCAGGAAATTTCCATAGTAAAGGGCCAATGGTGCAATCCAACGTTTACCGACGATCTGGCCTATGCCCTGCTGAAAATCATAGAAAAGAAGAGAACAGGTGTTTATCACATAGGCGGCGCCGACTGGCTGAACAGATTCGATATAGCCCTGAGGGTGGCTGATGTTTTCGGGCTCGATGCCGGGCTTATCTCGCCCATTCCATCCTCCGCGCTGGTGCAGAAAGCCAGAAGGCCGGAAAAGGGCGGCCTTATCAGGTTGAAAGCGGAAACAGACCTGAATATGAAATTCTCCTCGCTCGAGAACGGCCTGCACGCGCTTAAATTACAATTCGACAAATATTCAAAAAGGGCTGCCAATGAAAAAGCAATTTGACGGGTTCGGCGAGGAAGCAATCAGTTTCCTGCGCGATCTGGCTGCTAACAACAACAAGGAATGGTTCGATGCCAACCGCGCGCGGTACGAGGATGCAATAAAGAAGAAGAGCCACGCTCTTATCGAAGTGATGGCTGAAAGATTCGCCACGGAGGGATTGCCTCTCATCTCCGACAGGAAGCTTTCGATGTTCAGGATCAACCGCGATATCCGCTTCAGCCACAACAAGGAGCCCTACAAGACGAATCTCGGGATAATATTCCCCTACTCACCGCACCCGATTGCAGCAGGCCGGCTTGCACTGCCGGGCCTTTATTTCCATATCGAACCGGAAAGCACTTTCATCGCCGGAGGCCTTTACGCCCCCGATCCTCCCCTGCTGTTGAAAATCAGAAAATACATAGAGCAGAACTGGGAGGAGCTGGATGCCATAGTGAACGATCCGGAGCTGAAAAAGAACTTCCACCTGGTGCTGAAAGACGACTCTCTGAAAAGGGTGCCGAAGGGGTTTGATCAAAATCACCCCGCATCGGGCTACCTGAAACTTAAAGGTTTCACCTTATACAGTCAATTTTTTTTCCACCAGGCTCTGTCTCCCGATCTTCCTGATTTTCTTGTGGTTAAAGCGCTTCAAATGTTAACCTTTCTCGAATTTTTTTACAATTCTTCTACAAAATAAAAAAAATATTTAGTCGATCGGCCTTTTGATGTGTCATTATGTTTAGAGGGGGTGCTGAACATAATGACACTTTTTATTTTCATCGGGTGCACTTCTTTCTTTTTTACCGCGAAATTATCATTTCCGGAAAAGGATAGATAAGAGGTAAATATGTGATTTGATACGTTTTTTTTGCGGTTTTTCTTTAATTTTGCTTATTGGTTAGATACAGGAAGCGTGAGTTATGCAAAACATTAATAAGGACAAAGCAAGGTCGGTGCTTGAAGCAGCGGCAGGCAAAACAATCGCGGTGATTGGCGATGTCATGCTGGACAGGTATTTCTGGGGTTCCGTCTCGAGGGTATCCCCCGAAGCCCCCGTGCCGGTGATCGACCTGGAGAATGAAACGTACCATCTGGGCGGTGCGGCCAACGTGGCGAAAAATTTATTCACGCTTGGAGTTAATCCACTCATGTGCGGCGTTATCGGCGACGATATACCCGGCCGCCAATTCCTTGATATTGCTGCTGATTCCGGCATTGACGGCAGGGGTCTCTACGTTGACAAAAAGCGCCCCACCACCGTTAAAACCAGGATCATGGGCAATAATCAGCATATAGCGAGGCTCGACCGCGAGGTGCGCGACAGCATCAGCCGGGAATGCGAGGACTATATCATTGAAGTGCTGATGGATTGCGATAACCTTTCAGGTATCATTTTCGAGGACTACAACAAGGGTACTGTATCGAAAAGCCTTATCGAAAAAGTGATACGATTCTCGAAGGACACAATGGTGCCGGTATTCGTGGATCCGAAGTATTACAACTTCTTCGACTATCTCGGCGTGACGCTGTTCAAGCCAAACAGGAAAGAAGCACAGCAGGCGCTCGGAGTGACGTTCAGAAACACCGAGGACGTGATAGAAGCCGGAGTTCTGCTTCTCAAAAAATTAAACTGCGAGAACGTGCTGATCACTCTCGGCTCCGAGGGAATGATGCTTTTCGAATCAAACGGCGACATCTCGTCTGTGCCGACGCGTGCCCGCCAGGTGGCCGACGTTTCCGGCGCCGGCGACACCGCGATTGCCACTCTTGCCGCCGCCATCGCCGGCGGGGCAAACATGAAAGAAGCCTCGACGATGGCCAACTATGCTTCAGGAGTTGTTTGCGAGCTGCCCGGCATCGTTGCCATCAACATTGACTCTCTTCTTATTTCAATAGAGAAAAACGGGAAAGACTACGTACATTATGATTATAAAAAGTAATTTGCTCGCCACCATCTTGTGCGAATTGAAAAGTCAGGGAAATACAGTAGTTTTCACGAACGGCTGTTTCGACATTTTGCATAGCGGCCACGCTAAATATCTCGCCGAGTCACGAAAGCTCGGCGATTTTCTTGTGGTGGGGCTCAACTCGGACAGCTCCGTCCGCAGGCTGAAAGGCCCCTCAAGGCCCGTTAACACGGAGGAAGACAGGGCTTTCGTGCTCGACAGCCTTAAATCCGTGGATTTTGTGACTTTCTTCGATGAGGATACACCGCTGGAACTCATCACGGCGCTCAGGCCCGACGTGCTCGTCAAGGGCGGCGACTACACTGAAGACAATATAGTCGGAGCCGATTTCGTGAAGTCAATTGGCGGCAAAGTGCTCACCATACCTCTCGTGGCGGGGAAATCAACTACTTCAGTTATTAACAGACTTTCAGGCGCAATTTGATGTCATTCAAAAGAATAATATATATGCTCGCGATCGCGGCCGTTGTGAATTTTGCTTTTACTGCCTGCGCGAAAGAGAACCCGGGCAGCCGCGAACAGGAAAAGCCGCAGGCGGCGCGGCAGAGTCAGGATCCGGCTCCGGCAAAACTCTCATACGAGATCGTCAGGTCCTTCCCCCACGACACGTCCTGCTACACGCAGGGGCTGATCTATCACAACGGGTTCCTTTACGAGAGCGGCGGCCAATATCTCAGGTCATCCCTGCGGAAGGTCGATCCGAAAACGGGCAAGGTGCTTTTGAAGAAATCCGTGCCTGCAGCATATTTTGCAGAGGGAATAGAAAGAATCGGCAACAAGATATACATGCTCACCTGGCGCGAGAAGAAATGCCTTGTATATAACATGAGCGATTTCAGCTTCGTGGACTCCTATGACTACACGGGCGAGGGCTGGGGCATGACGTTGATCGACGGCAAGCTCGTGATGAGCGACGGTAGCAATTTCCTGAGAATCATGGACCCGGATGGTTTCAAGCCGGTGAAAACAATCGGCGTCTATTCCAAAGGGATGCCGGTTTACGAATTGAACGAGCTGGAGTATGACGGGAAAAATATCTGGGCTAATATATACATGAGCGACGATATTGCTCTTATCAATCCGGAGGACGGGACACTCGCCGGCCTGATCGATTTCAACGGGCTGCGGGCAAAGCTTCCATTCTCGCCAAAAACAGAAGTGCTGAACGGCATAGCTCACGTGCCGGAATCCGACACCTACATTGTCACCGGAAAATACTGGCCGCTCTACTACGAGATAAAAATCAAAAAGCAGTAGCCGGGCAGTGTTGATAAATATATTCCGCAATATTCGAAAAATAATTTGCAAAATACGTGCAGGTTGTTTTTCGCCGTTTTCAGCCCCGCCACGCGTTCAGCAGCCACAACGCGGAAAACGTACCGAATATTACCCGAAAAACCGCCTACAGGCTGTTTATGGAAGCCGTTTTTTATGAACTCCGGGTAATTTAAATGATATTATACCGGAATTTGATTATCTGATTTTTTCCCTTCACCCCGAGGCAAAACTATATTTTTTTATTCTACGATTCGGCACATGTTGTTATTCTTTTCTCCACATGGTTATCAACAAGGCTGAAGCAGAAAAAATACAAGCCTCTTATGTTTGTTGGAAAAAAATGCAAACCATATATCTTCTAAATCCTTAATTTTGTGGATTATAAAGCTATTTATATGTTTATTTATTATAAAATGGTTATTTTATGCTTGATCTTAAATTCGTGAGAGAAAATATCGAAACCGTGCTTGAAAACACGCGCAATAAAAATTCGCAGGCTGACGCCGGGAAAGTTCTATCTTTTGACGAGAAAAGAAGGGCAATCATAGTTGAAGTGGAAAGCCTGAAGAACCTCAGGAACGTGGTGTCTAAAGAGATTGCAGCCCTTAAGAAAGATAAGCAGCCTGCTGATGATAAAATCGCCGAGATGAAGATCGTCTCCGACAAAATTTCCGAGCTTGATTCTTCGCTCCGCACCGTGGATGAGGACATCAGAACAATACTGCTCACTATCCCCAACATGACGAACCCGAAGGTTCCCGTGGGAAAAGATTCGAACGACAATAAAGTTGTCCGCACATGGGGCACGATGCCGGAAAAGAAAAATATTGCACACATGGAAATAGCCAGGAATCTCGGCATTATAGACTTCGAGCGCGGGGCCAAGGTGGCCGGAGCCGGCTTCTCCTACTACATGGGCAAGGCGGCAAAACTCGAGCGCGCTCTGATCAACTTCATGCTCAACCTGCACGTGGAGAAGCACGGCTACACGGAAATGTTCCCCCCCTTCCTCGTGAACGAGTCATCGATGTACGGCACGGGCCAGCTTCCGAAAATGGCTGAAGATATGTATCATGACGCAACTGACAATTTATACCTGATTCCGACAGCTGAAGTGCCCGTCACGAATTATCATTCTCAGGACGTGCTCAGAGGCGACGATCTGCCGGTGAAATACTGCGCATATTCACCTTGCTTCAGGCGCGAAGCAGGCGGCTACGGTAAGGAAGTGCGCGGATGCCTGAGGGTGCACCAGTTCAACAAAGTAGAGCTCGTCAACTTCACTTTGCCTGAAGAATCCTATGACAGGCTCGAGCTTCTCGTTTCAGATGCCGAGGACGTGCTGAAAGCACTCGGGCTGCACTATCGCGTGCTTCTGCTTTGCACGGGCGATACAAGCTTCTCAAGCGCCATGACGTACGACCTTGAGGTGTGGGCGCCCGGCGAACAAAACTGGCTTGAAGTGTCCAGCTGTTCGAATTTTGAGGATTTCCAGGCACGCCGTGCAAACATCAGGTTCAAGAGGACTCCCAATTCAAAACCTGAATTCGTTCACACACTGAACGGCTCGGCTCTTGCCACTTCGCGCATCATGGTTGCCATCCTGGAAACTTACCTTAGAGAAGACGGCAGGGTTGACGTTCCTGAAGTGCTTCGTCCGTTCTGCGGATTCGACATATTATAATTATATTCTTTCTTTTTTATATAGAAAGTAGTAGTAGATATTATCAATGGGGAAAAGTGGAAAACATGCGGGACAGCATAGCTAAGACGAACAAGAGCAAGGATTTATTATATCCGTATTTTCACGTAGAAAATGTTGATAAGTGTGCAGAAATGGTCCCGGAAGTGTATAAAAGTGTGGAAAGAATGGAAAGGGGCGGAATTCGTGGAGTTTTCCACATAGAATTCTCCAAGAGTCAACAACCTTGAATCCACATTTGTAAGAATGTTGTTGAAAAGTATTTTAAAAAATAATAAAAGTGCTTTATTGTATTCTATTATTGATGATTATAAAGATTAAGACAGGAATAAAATGAAGATAGCAATTGCTTCCGATCATGCCGGATTTCAATATAAGAAAGAGATAATGCAATGGCTTAAGAGCGAGGAATATCAAATACTGGATTTTGGCGCCTTTTCGGAGGAGTCCGTTGACTATCCCGATTATGCATTCCCGGCATCTGAATCCGTGGCAGCCAACATAGCCGATTTCGGAATTTTGATCTGCGGCACTGGCACGGGGATGTCAATAACTTCCAACAAGGTAACGGGGATAAGGGCAGCCAACTGCCTGACCTCGGAGATGGCAGAACTTGCCAGGCAGCACAACAATGCCAACGTGCTCTGCCTTGGGGCCCGCCTTATAAGCATGGACGCGGCCAAAAGCATAATCAAAGCCTTCCTTGAAACTGAATTTGAGGGCGGCCGGCACATGATCAGGGTAGAGAAAATTCATTCACTTACCGGATGGTAACCGGAAATGACAGAAAACCGGAACCGCGTGGATGCACTTGTTATTGCTGCTCATCCTGATGATGCTGAAATATGCTGCGGCGGCACAATTGCAAAGCTTATCAGGGAAGGGCGCAAAGTTGCAGTGGCTGACTGCACCGCCGGCGAGCTCGGCTCGCGCGGCAGCCGCGAACTGAGGGCGAAAGAGGCTCGCGCGGCATCTGAAATACTCGGCATCGAGGAGAGAGTGAATCTCGGTATGCGTGATGGGTTCGTTAGTAACGACCCGGATTACGTTTATAGAATTATCGAGATACTCAGGCACTTCCGCCCGAAAATAGTGCTCACCCACCCGCCGTTCGAGCGGCACCCCGACCATGAGGCTGTCTGCGGGCTGGTTAGGGAGGCCATGTTCAAGAGCGGGCTGATTAAGATCAGCACCGAGAGGGACGGGAATAAGCAGGATGTTTACAGGACAAATAAAATATTCTGCTTCATGCAGAGCTACGAGTTCCACCGGAAACCGGATTTTTACGTGGATATAAGCGATGTTCACGACTTGAAATTGTCAGCCGTCAGTGCATATGCCTCGCAGGTGTCAGTGACGGGCAGATTTGAGAACGAACCCAAAACGCGTCTTTCAGGAGATGGTTTCCTGGAGTCGCTTTTGGCACGGGATATGTACTTCGGCAGGCTGATCGGGGTGAAATATGCCGAGGCTTTCATGTCGGTTGAGTCGCTTGGGTTGTCGAGCATTTCAAGGCTGATGGAATAATAAGCCGCGGAATGGCAGGATTCACTTTTTCCTCCATTCCATTGATAATAAAAAACAAAAGCCCCGAGTTGAATCGGGGCTTTTGTCGTAAAATATGTCGGATTAATTTATCCTGTTATAACAACAGGTATAATCATTTTCTTTCCGCCGGATTCCAAAAGCAGGAAGTACTTGCCGGGCGAAATGCCTCCGAAGTTAAGGCTGAACGCGTTTGAGCCGGGCAGGACGCTCAGCGTGCCAAATTCCGCGACATTGGAACCCGAGGCTGAAGTAAGCTTGGCCCTGACTTCCTTTGCCACGGACGATTCAATCACGAGCTGCGCGGATATGCCTGAAGGATTGGGCAATACCGCCGCGCTTTCAAGTCCATGAAGAATATCTTCCACATTACTGCCGCTCACTCCTTTCCCACTGAGATAGCAGACAGGATCATCCTTGCTTCCTGCATCTGAAATAAAAACGATGGAGTCGAGATAATCCTTTTCCTCTGTCGGCTTGAATTTTACGTTGAAGGAAATGCTCATGCCGGCCGGCAGAATATAGGGTGTTCCCGGAGTAATCGCTAATATATCAGCACTGAATATTTCTGACTGCGAAGGCTTCCTGATATCAGAGATAGCAAGATCTGTTTTCCCCGTGTTGGAGAGTTTGTATTTTTTTTCAACAAATTGCTTTCCCGCGGCAACGTTTCCGAAGTTCAAATCGTCAACAGAAATTCTCGGCGTAACGACCCTTGCTTTGATATATACTCTCCCCTTCTCGTTGCAGGCATCGCTAACGATTATCGTATCAGAATAACCGCCCGTCTCTGCTGCCGTAAAAGAGATTTTGATCCTTAGGCTTTCACCGGGCCTTAGCGAGTCTTTTGGTTCTAACTCATATTGAAGTGTTGAACCTTCGCTGCATTTTAAACCCCAAAAAAGGTCCGGGTCAAACAATTTTATTCTTTTTCTGGTTGAAGTATTCATCAGCACAAGTGCGGCCTCTATTTTTTGATCAGGCTTCAAAAAGCCAAAATCCACGCTGTCCTTGTCAAACTTCAGTCTCAATGCAGAGTACTTAAAATTTATCCCGGAAATATTCCCCGCTTTGTCAATAAAGCAGACTTTCGCCGAAGCATCGATTGACGGTTCAATAACATTCAGTGTCCATTGAGATTCTTTTGTACTCTCTTCTTCCGTTAAATCATTTTTAAACTCGTAATTGGAGGATTTGTTCGGAAAAAAACGGATCTGAGACAAGCCGGACCTGACGCTGTCTGTTTCGGGCAAATCACGGACAGTGCCTGATACGAACCCGTTGCAACCGGTAATGTATGTATATTCAGGGGCCAGCGTGTCCTTATTGCTCGTAATTGGCTGTATATCCTCGCCGATACATGCATACGAGGCGGGACTGCCGTATGCAGAATAGTCCGAGCTTCCGTATGAATAAGCGCCGATGGAATCGGTTGATCTGATTTTATATGATGTTCCGCCCGCCAGGCAGATAGTTTTACAATAATATTTTCGTCGATCTAAATTCTGTGGGTCGTTGAACATTATGCCCTGAGTAGTATCATAATCAGATACCTTTTTCCAGCTGATTTTCCAGGAATCGTTCAGCGTGCCTAACTCGAGATCGTCAGGAATTTTTCCTTCTCTGGTGGCACGATAGACTATATTAATATAATTACTGTCATAATCAGGTGTTGTAAATGTAATTTCTTTACGGAAATTTTCGGTTGGTATGACGCTCATCTGAAAGACATCTATCCCGACGCCGTCATCTCCCTGGCCGGGATTATATTGCATGACGTTGATTGGTTTATCTGCATAAAATACTCCGGGCCTGTTTGAATCCAAACTTGCCCTGGTTTCCAGCCACGACCCGAATTCTGTACCCATGGGGCCGTTTATTATGCCGATCAACTCGCCGTCTCGATAAACCGCTGTATTTTCTTCTTTTGCAAACACCCTGACGACAGGCGCGTTCTTCCTTCGACGAACAGGCGTGACCAGATACTTTTTACCCCATTGATCATCGGGGATTTGCTGCTCAATCGTATAATCACAGGATGATATATTTTTTGGGATGTAAACGCAATGATTGCCGGAAATTACAGCCACTGGCTTATCAGATTCAACAATGCTGCCAGATATGTCATTGAATGGCCCCATGCCTGCAATCAGCCACACGTCACCCTTGTTCAGAGTTTTTGTAACCGTTCTGCCGTGCCTTATGATGTTGTTTGTGGAATCATCTTCAATAAAAGTTGAATCATTGCCCTGTAGAGTAAAGTTAACTTTTGTATTGTCGTAAGCACCGACAACAGACGTGTAGGGATTTAAATACTCCGAACTCTGGTTGGAAGTTTCCGTGTATGCTGCCACAACGTACCTCTTTCCCAGCATGTTAACGGGCAGGGCAAGATAGCTGTCGGAAATGAATTGAAATTTCGCTATTCCGGTGCATACAACAGG
>CAZIHB010000023.1:0-214 GCA_964538535.1 uncultured Hyphomicrobiales bacterium
TCGCCTGGGATGCAGGATCCGGCACAGAGGAAAAAATAATGGATGCCACTAAGGACCTGGGCGGCTTCACATGGTCGCCTGACGAGAATTGCCTGTTTTACTATATCGACGAGAATTTCGAGCCAAAATCCGGCGAATTGCTGACAAGAGTGGATAACCCGGAGGACAGGCAGCCCGGCTGGCGCAGCCGCTCCTTCCTCTGGAAACTGGATTT
>CAZIHB010000023.1:229-11779 GCA_964538535.1 uncultured Hyphomicrobiales bacterium
ATACGGTCAAGGCTGACCTATGGCAGCCTGACCACGTCACTCGAGGATATTTCGCGCGACGGCAGGTACATGCTCTTCTCCACTTCAAAGCCCGACCTCGCCGAGAGGCCTTTCTCGAAAAGCAATCTCTACCTGCTCGACCTGAAGACACTCGCGCTCGATACTATCTGGAGCGGCAAGCCTTACGCGGGCGGATGCTCGTTCTCCCCCGACGGCAGGAAGCTGCTCGTCGTCGGCAGCCCTTCCACTTTCGGCTCTCTCGGCGAGATTGCCGGGAAGAGGCAGTTCTCCAATAATTACTTCAAATTGGCTTATTTTTATGATCTGATCACAAAAAAAGCAGAGCTGTTATCTCCCGATTTCAAGCCTTCAATTGAAAACGCGAGATGGACGGACAGCTCCACGATATGGTTCACCGCGGATGACGGCGACAGGGTGTCGATTTTCAGGTATGCCACGGGCACGCGCTCTTTCACGAAATTCGAGTCGGGCTGCGACGTCGCCGCCTCGTTCGATATCGACCTTGCCGGCCGTGATATAGTCTATACAGGTTCTTCCATATCAACGCCGAAGCGCGCTTATCTTGCAGAAGCCGAGGGTGGCACTCCCGTCATCGTGGCTGATCCGGAGGCTGAAACATACAGGCACGTCAGGTTCGGCCGCACGGAGGATTTTTCTTTTAAAAATGCCTCGGGCATCGAAATTCCCGGCAGAGTTTACTATCCGCCGGATTTCGATTCCACGCGCGCGTACCCGATGATCGTGTATTATTACGGCGGCACTACGCCTGTGACCCGCGCTTTCGGGGGCAGGTACCCGTTCAATCTGTTCGCGGGCAACGGCTACGTCGTTTACGTGCTCCAGCCGAGCGGCGCGATCGGTTTCGGCCGGGAGTTCGCCAACGAGCACGTGAACAACTGGGGCGAGACGGTGGCTGATGAAATAATAACAGGGACGAAACTCTTCCTTGCCGCGCATAAGTTTGTCGATCCGAAAAAAGTGGGCTGCATGGGTGCTTCCTATGGCGGGTTCATGACGATGTACCTTCAGACAAGGACCGATATTTTCGCGGCGGCAATTGCACATGCCGGGATAAGCTCCATAGCAGGCTACTGGGGCGAGGGATACTGGGGCTATCTGTATTCGGCAGAGGCATCGGCAGGCAGCTTCCCATGGAACAACAGGCAGCTCTACGTGGACAGGAGCCCCCTGTTCAACGCCGACAAGGTGAAAACTCCAATTCTCCTGCTTCACGGCACTTCGGACACTAATGTGCCGATCGGTGAGAGCATACAATTCTTCACGGCGCTGAAGCTGCTTGGAAAGGACGTTGAATTCGTTAAGATCAACGGATCGGATCATATAGTCACATCGAAAAGCACGAGAATCCAATGGAGCAACACCATACTGGCGTGGTTCGACAGCCGCCTGAAGGGAGAGCCCGAATGGTGGAACGAACTATACCCGAAAGGGAATTATTAGAACTATCCGAACCAAAAAATCTAATCCCGGAATCCTGCCAGGTGCAAGTTCCGGGATTTTTCTTTTATAACGCCAATGGTGCTATTTCACTATTTTGGATATGGCCTTGAACTCATCAGTGCCGGCCTTGCGGAGCAGTTCAAACAGAATTGATTCCATCGTGCCGAGCACAGCACCTTCCGTTGCCATGCGCCTCATGGCCATCTCCTTGTCCACGGGGTTACGCGAAGAAATGCAGTCCGTGGCAACAACCGTAGTGAAGCCGAGTTCGATCAGGTCGATAACGGTTTGCTCCACGCATACATGAGACTCGATTCCCGCCACGATCACGGTATCCCTGTGCAGGGACTTCAATGCAATTCTGAATTCCTCGGTGCCGCAGCAGCTGAATGTCATTTTATCAACTTCCATTACGCCCCGCGGGATAATCTCAGTCATCTCGGGCAGCAGCCCCCCAAGGCCTTTCGAGTATTGCGTGGTGGTGAGCATCGGCACTTCGAGCACTTTCAGCCCCTCGATGAGCTTTTTCGTTTTTTCAAGCAGTTGATCGCCGCCGGCCATCGCGGGAAAAATTTTCTCCTGCATATCGATTATCAGGCCGATGCAGTTTTTTCTGAAAATTTTCATTTTGGGTCTCCGTTTATTATTATGATGGGATTATTACTCCTTTCAGGCCGCGGCAATCGCCGCCACATCCACTCTTGCCGCCCCGCCGATCAGTAGCGCCTCGGCGCAGCTGTTCACTGTCGCGCCCGTAGTGATAACGTCGTCGGCAAGAAGCACTCTCTTTCCCTTCAGCCTGGCGGCCGTGTTCTTCTTCGGAAGAAATATGGACTCCACGTTCCCTGCCCTGCTCTCAGCCCCGAGGGAGGTTTGCGTGCGGGTATATACGGCTCTTTTCACCAGGTTCTTTTCAGCGGGTATTCCCAGCGCTGAGGCTATGGCTTCCGCTATCAAATCGGACTGGTTATAGCCTCTTTCGCGCTTCTTTGCCGCGTGTATCGGGAGCGGCACAACGAGATCGTAACCCGTCATCTCCTCTGATATCAGGCGGGAGGCCAGCATCGCGCCGAACTCCATGCCGATGGATCTGATTCCGGAATATTTCAAGCCATGAATAATGTTCCTGTACGCCTTGTCGTCCGAAAAGGACATCAGCGCGCAAGCGGCAGAGACACATACTTTTTCTCTCGCCATTTTTGTAAATCTAAGATATACTTCCTCTTTCGCAGGGGCGAGAGGCAGGGAGTCGAGGCATGAACGGCAGAGGCTGCCCTCCGGGATGGCACAGCCGCACACGAGGCACACCCTTGGTGCCATCATATCCAGTGGGGCCGACAGCAACATTCCGAGCCAACTTGTTGCCTTTGCCACGAGCATGGCGTTTATCCCCGTGAATTTAAGGTTTCACTCAGTGCAAAATGTTCCAACGAGTATCTTGCTGCCGGGTTGGCATATACAGCGCAGACAGCCCAGAGCATACCGAGATTCTCGAGTATTTTCGCCCATCCCACTTTCTGGGTGGCAATATTGGAATAGCAGCCGCAATTGATATTGAGTCCCTTGGCCATGGCCGTACCCACCCCGAGAATGAACACCACGAGCATGGCACCGATTAATATCGAGTTGGCACGCAGGCGCACGCCAAAAATGTACATCAGCCCGCAGGAGAGCTCAAGCCAGGGAAGTATCAAAGCCATGGAGCCGATCGTCCAGGCCGGCATTATGCCGTAATTGTTGATCTCCTTGGCGAACGCGGCCGGATCGGCTATCTTCCCAAGGGCAACCACGAGAAACATCCCTCCGACGAGCAGCCTCAAAATAAGATTGACCCACGGGCTGCCGAGAAATTTGTTCCTCGTTTCACTATCCGAGAGAAGTATCCCGCCCGCCATCACATCTATCACCCGGCTCAAAGCCGGGCCGGCCGTAATTTTTTTCCTCATGTCCATCCCCTGAATACTTGCAATTTACGAGACAAATATGCCCCTCATTTATTTCAAAGATAAGTTAATTTGCCGAAAAAATAAATCATTCGGCAGCTAATCAAATTTAACCGGCATTTTTTGTATTTTGCCGCGCTAATTTAGCATAGTCTATAATACATCTTGACAAACGGAAAAAATATGGGCGATTTCTTTCTTTCGGCAGATAAATGGCTTTTCTACGCGATCAACCGCGGATGGAGCAACCCCATCACGGACTTCCTGATGCCCGTGATCACCAACATCAAAAGCTGGCTGCCCGTGATCGTGGCCGCCCTTGCTTACGCTTTCTACAAGGACAAGCGAAAAGCCGTGATCCTCATATTTGCCATGGCCATAATGATAGCGATAAGCGATCAGACATCGAGCAACCTCGTCAAAGGCCTCGTCGGGCGTCTCCGCCCATGCAGGGAACTTGGCGGCGTGCATCTGCTCACGGGCTGCGGGCCCGGGAAATCCTTCCCTTCTTCCCACGCGGCGAACTGCTTCGCCGCGGCCACGCTGCTCACTTACTTTTACAGGAAGCAGCGCGTCACATTCTATTCAATTGCCTCGCTGATAGCCCTTTCGCGCGTTTTCGTAGGCGTTCACTACCCGTTTGACATTATCTGCGGTGCCTTCCTCGGCACGGCCCTCGCCTTGGGCTTCATCTACGTCCTTAAGAAAATAGGCGGCCGGTGGCCCGGCCTTGATGTAAATTGAAATCAGCCCGGCGGCCTATATATTAAGCACTCTGATATACTGCCCCGCGTAGCAGCCGGCCATGTTCTCGCCGGAAACAAACACGATGAGGTCGCCTTTATTAAGGTAATGCTTTTCCTGCAGCCATGCGGAGAGCGAATCGAACTCGTCGGAGATTGAGGCGGCATCGACAAGCACGGGCTCGCAACCCCAGACGAAGTTCAGCCGCCTCTGAGTTTTGGGGTCGCTCGTCAGCCCGATGATGGGTATCCTCGGCCTGTACTTTGCAATGCCCTTTGCTGTGGCAGTATTGTTCGTCAGCGTCACAATAGCGGCGGAATTAATCTGCTCTGCAAGCTGCACGCTCGCCTTCCCGAGTGCATCAATCATGTCGGTGGTGCCGAAATCGAGAGCAAATGGCTTTTTGCCCGCCTGCTGCATGTGGTTTTCCATCGATTTGGCGATCTTGCTCATGTAATCTACCGACTCGAAAGGATAGCAGCCCACGCTGGTTTCAGCGCTGAGCATCACGCAGTCCGTGCCATCATAAACGGCGTTCGCCACGTCGGAGGCCTCGGCCCTCGTGGGCCTGGGATTGGTGATCATTGATTCAAGCATTTGAGTGGCGGTGATGACGGGCTTTGCTTTCCTGTTGCATTTTGCTATCAAATCCTTCTGTACCACGGGCACGAGCTCAGGCGGCATCTCCAGCCCGAGGTCGCCCCTGGCAATCATTATCGCGTCGGATTCGTCAATGATTTCCTCGATCACTTCCAGTGCCTCGGGCCGCTCTATCTTTGCCACCACGCCTGCTGTCTTGCCGAAGATTTTTATCGCTGTTTTCAGCTCCAGTATGTCCCTGACGGACCGGACATATGACAAAGCCACGACGTCAACGCCGCAATCAAGGCCGAACCGCAGATCTTCCATGTCCTTGTCGCTCATCGCGGGGGCAGAGAAAGAATTGCCGGGGCAGATAATCCCTTTGTGATTCTTCAGCACTCCGCCCTTCACAACGGTGGTATGAATCTCCGTGCGCGTCACCTTATTGACCGAGAGTATAAGGTAGCCGTCATCCAGCAGCAAGGTGTTTCCGGGCTTAACGTCGTCCGTTATCGCGCCGTAAGTGGTTGAAACTCTCTTGCTGCTCCCTGGCGCGTTCTTGTCGGTGGTGATGATGAAACACGCGCCCTCCTCAAGCGTTGCCGATCCGCCCTCGAACGTTCCGACGCGTATTTTCGGCCCCTGCAGGTCCTGCATGATGCAGAGAGCTTTGCCCGTCAGCCGTGCGGCTTCCCTCAGGTTCTCGATTGTTTCCTTGTGCTGCTCGTACGTCCCGTGAGAGAAATTCAGCCGTGCAATGTCCATCCCGTTTTCAATCAATCTGCTGAGTGCATCGACGCTTGCGGATGCAGGCCCTATCGTGCACACTATTTTCGTCTTGCTGCGTATCATTTGCTTTTTCTCTCATTTTGAAAAATATTAAACACGGGCAAAAATATGAATTAGTCTTGTGGCAGCAATCAATTTTTTCTCAGGGACTATAAATAATAACGCTATCAAAACCAATTGTTTAGTTATGATAGCGTTACTGTTGATTACCGGTGAATTTTTAAGCAAGAGGTGAAGTTTTTTCCTTCAGCCATGCCTTCAATTCATCATCAAGATGCGGTGCCGCAGCTTCAAAGACCCTCTTGTGATAGTTGTTCAGCCACTCAATTTCCTCGCCCGTAAGCAATTCTTTTTTGATCGGCTTCTTATCGATCATGCAGAGAGTCAGAGTCTCGAATTTCAGGAATCTGCCGAACTCCGTCTCGCAATCCGGCACTGTCAGCACAAGATTTTCAATCCTTATGCCGTATTTATCCGTGCGGTAGATGCCGGGTTCGTTCGAAGTGACCATGCCTTCCTCGAGCACGTTCGGATTCTCATCCATCCTGATGCTCTGCGGCCCCTCGTGAACGTTAAGGAAGCAGCCGACTCCGTGGCCGGTGCCATGGCCGTAGTTCCAGCCTCTCTCCCACAAGCCCTTGCGAGCGAGTATATCCAGCTGCGAGCCGCGTGTTCCCGCCGGGAATTTTGCCATGCCCAGATCGATATGCCCCTTCAGCACGAGTGTATAGTCCGTCATCTCTTCATCGGTCGGTGTGCCGAGATGCATCATGCGTGTGATATCGGTCGTGCCCTCGAGGTATTGCGCGCCGGAATCCACGAGGAGGAATCCCTCGGGCTCGATTTTAATATTTGTCCCGGGCGTGGCGGAGTAGTGGACTATGGCGCCGTGAGCGCGATAGCCGGCGATGGTCGAGAAGCTCTCGCCATAGAAATTGCCCTGCGCCGAGCGAAGCTCGCGGAGCTTCTCTGCGATGCACATCTCGGTGATCTCATCCTTGCCGACCCTTGTCTCCAGCCAGTGGAAAAATTTTGTCATGGCAACTGCATCCTTTTCCATGGCCTTGCGCTCGCCGGCGATCTCGACTTCATTTTTGCGTGATTTCATCTTGAAGGCAAGGCTCATTCCCTCGATTATCTTGCAGCCGGCGGGTATCGAGTTATAGATATTCACGTTGGTTTTTGCCGGGTCGAGCATCACGTTTTTGCCGGGCTCTATCGCGGCCACTTTCCCGGTGATGGCAGAGTAGGGCAGCAGCTCGATTCCGTCATTTCTGAGCTCTGCTTTCAGCGGTGCCGGCACTTTACCGTCCTCGATGAAAAGATATGCCTTATCTTCAGTGATCATTCCGAATGAAATGGCAACAGGATTATATGCCACGTCGGTGCCGCGGATGTTGAAGGTCCATGCCATATCGTCCAGAGCGGGAATAATGAACGCGTCAACCATGCGCGCCTTCATAGCCGCGCGGATTTCAGCAATCTTCTCGCTTCTCGATTTGCCGGCGTATTCAATCCCGTAGTTGAAAATCTCGTTCATCGGCACGCCCGGCCTGTCCTTCCAAACCGGTGAAATAAGGTCAAATTCCGACACCGTTTCCAGGCCCTTCAGTTCGAAGGCTGTCTTGAGCGAGCGCATCAGCGAGACGGGCACCACGTTGCCGTCGAAGCCTACCCTGTCTCCCTTGCCGAGCTCTGCAGCGAGCCACTCCGGGTAGTCCGGTGTCTCGGGCAGGCCCATTTTGAATAGGTCTATGCCGGAACCTTCCAGCTGTATCCCTGCCTGCAGGAAGTAGCGGGAATCAGTCCAGAGCCCGGCCTTACTATCAGTGATGACGACAGTGCCGGCCGAACCTGAGAAGCCGCTCACCCAGGCCCTGGAGAGCCAGCATTCGGCCACGTACTCGCCCATGTGCGGGTCTGTGCTCGGCACTATATATGCTTTCAGATTTTTTTCGCGCATCAGCCCGCGAATAGCATTGATTTTTTCTTTTACCGTCATGTCTAATCTCAATAATGTTAACCAATAAGCTTCATGGGGGTAAATATACGTTAATTTTGGTTAGCAACAAACCAATAAAAAAAGCTCCCGGCGAAAACCGGGAGCTTTGCAAGTAGAGAGTATTTCAATACTAAATGATTAATTAACGGGATAGACCGATACTTTTTTGCGTGTTTTATCTTTGCGTTCGAACTTAACCACGCCATCGATCAACGAGAACAGGGTATAGTCCGTGCCCAGCCCGACATTCTCGCCGGGATGGAATTTTGTGCCGCACTGGCGAACGAGAATATTGCCGGCAATAACGGATTCACCGCCGAACTTCTTCACGCCCCTGCGCTGCGCGTTGGAGTCGCGTCCGTTTTTGGAAGAGCCGCCACCTTTTTTATGTGCCATTACTCGACCTCTCTTTTATTGTAGTTTAATGTTTGTTATTTCAATCTTCGAATATTTTGCCCTGTGGCCATTCAGCTTGCGGTGGCCTTTTCTTCTCTTTTTGTGGAAGACGAGGACAGTGCCGTCGTGGCCGTGCTCGAGAATTTTGGCATCAACCCGGCCGTCAATATATGGGGTGCCAATTATGGTGGCATGCTCGTCGTGAGCAGCCAGAATGTTGGAAAATTCGACAGAATCGCCCGGCTTGCCGGCAAGATGAGGCACTACGAGCTGCTTGTTTTCTTCTACTTCGAATTGTGTTCCTGCTATTTCAACTACCGCAAACATTTTTTTTTCCTCTATGTACAATTCTTTTATTTATTTCCTTCGCTAAGAATAAGCAATATAATGATTCTTATTGATTTAATCAAATATTTTTTTCTCTCAGGCGATTTGGCTTGTTTTTCCGCTTCTATACTCGTATTCCGGGCCGGCAATTCCCTCCACTGTGCCCTCTGTTATCGTCACTCTCTTGACTTCTTTCATGTCGGGAAGATCGAACATTATCGGCAGCATCACTTCCTCGATTATCGAGCGGAGCGCTCGGGCGCCGGTCTTCCTTTCCCTGGCCCTCTCGACTATCTTCAGGAGTGCTCTTTCATCGAACACCACATCGACATCGTCCAGAGACATAAGCTTCTTGTACTGCTTGACAATGGCATTCTTCGGGCGTGTAAGGATATTCATCATGGCCTCGTCGCTCAGCTCCTCGAGCGAGGCTATCACGGGCATGCGGCCGACGAGCTCGGGGATGAACCCGTATTTTACGAGGTCTTCCGGCTGAACCGCTTTCAGGAGGGCGTAATTGTCCTCAATTTTATCAAATGCCGGGGCCGTGAAACCGATAGAGCTGACCCTTTTCCTGCGGGCAACGATCTTCTCGAGCCCGTCGAAGGCACCGCCGCATATGAAGAGTATATTGCGAGTGTCGATATAGATCAGCGGCTGCTCGGGATGCTTTCTGCCTCCTTTCGGCGGCACACCGCTTCTCGTGCCCTCGAGTATCTTCAGGAGCGACTGCTGCACTCCCTCTCCGCTGACGTCGCGGGTTATGCTCGTCGATTCACTCTTCCTGGCTATCTTGTCAATCTCGTCTATATAAATTATGCCCTTCTGTGCGGATTCCACGTCGTAGTTGGCATTCTGGAGCAGGTGGAGCAGCACCGTTTCCACGTCGTCGCCCACGTATCCAGCCTCGGTTATCGTCGTGGCATCGGCAATTGCAAAGGGGACGTTCAGCAGGCGGGCCAATGTTCTCGCTATCAGTGTTTTTCCCGTGCCCGTGGGGCCGAGCAGCAGGATATTGCTCTTTTCAATCTCCACATCATCATACTTGTCGCCGTTCTCGTTGGAAAAGATGCGCTTGTAGTGATTGTAAACAGCCACGGAGATCACCTTTTTGGCGTGGTCCTGGCCGATTATATAATCGTCGAGCTGAGCTTTCAACTGCGATGGCGAGGGCAGTTTCTTGATGCCGTGCTGAAAGAACCTGTCCGATTCGTTTCTCTTAATGATTTCGAGCGAATTCTGCACGCAGACGTCGCAAATATATATTCTGTTCGGCCCCTCGATGAGGCTTTTTGCTTCATAGGCCGAGCGGCCGCAGAATGAACATTTCAATGCTTCAGGAGAGCTTCCCTTTTTTCCCATGGTTTGATTCTATTGCTCGCAAAATTTATTCAATATTTTCTTTCTTCTCGGATTGGCCGATTTCGGTTGCACTGACAAGAATTTTATCAACAATGCCGTATTCCAAAGCTTCATCGGAAGTCATGTAGTTATCCCTGTCGGCATCTTTCTTGATAGTGTCGATGTCCTTGCCGGTGTGCTTTGAAATAATCTGGTAGAGCCCGTCCCTCATCCTGAGTATCTCGCGCGTGTAGATCTCTATATCGGCGCTCTGGCCCTGAGTGCCGCCGGATGGCTGGTGCATCAGTATCCGCGAGTTCGGCAGGGAGTATCTCTTCCCTTTCGCGCCCGCGCAAAGCAGCACCTGCGCCATGGAGGCAGCCATGCCGATCGCGATGGTCGAAATGTCGGGCTTGACGAACTGCATTGTGTCGTAGATTGCCATGCCGGCCGAAACGCTTCCGCCGGGCGAATTTATATACAAATGAATATCTTTGTTCGGGTCTTCGCTTGCAAGAAACAGTAACTGCGCCACAACAAGGCTTGCCACGTAGTCGTCAATCGGCGAGCCGAGGAATATTATCCTTTCCTTGAGCAGCCTTGAATATATGTCGTAAGAACGTTCGCCCCTGCTTGTCTGCTCGATAACTATCGGTATCAGCTGGTTATTCATCTGTCTCCTCCTGTTAGTAAAAAAACATGTTATTCGTTATAATTGTCCTAATAAACGAATAACATGCCTGTATAATATAAATCTAATCCCATTGAAGGCCTGAAGCCCTTTCTCAGTGCTCGTGATCGTGATCGTGATGATCGTGGTCATGGCCGTCATCTTCGTCGTCGTCGTCGAGTATATCGCCGCCCAGGTCATCCTCTCCGAAAGGCACTTCCTCGGTGATGGCGAAGTCGAGCACGAAGTCCATGGCTTTCTTGGCCATAAGCTGGTTCATCAGCCCGGCGTTGCTCTTCAGCTTGGTTTTCATGGCTTTCACTTCGCTTTCCGATTTATCCTCGGGGCGTATCAGCGCGTCGAGGTCGTGATCTTCAATCTCGAGTTTTTCCTTCTCGATGATAGCGTTGCGGATTATTTCCCAGCGGATATTGCGCTCTGCCACCGGCTTGAGAGATTCGGCAATCTGCTCCCTCTCCTTATCGCCAAGCTTGACGCCCGCGTTCCTCTTCACAACGTCTTCAACCATCGAGGCCAATACCTCGTTCACGGCTGCCTGCGGCACATCCACATCGGCGTGCATGCCGACAAGCGCCTCGATTATCTGCATTTCCATCGATTTGCGCGATTCCTGGTCCCATCTTTCCTGAAGCTGGAACCCGATTTCCTGCCTGAAGTCTTCAACGTCCGCGAAGTCGCCCTTGGTGTAGGTCGTGACGAAGTCGTCATTCAGCTCGGCAGGTATCACTCTTTGTATGTCGGTGATCGTGACGATCATGTTCTTATCAATGGCATTGGGATCGCTCTTGCCGGGATTGAATTCAAATGTATCATTCACCTTCAGGTCCATGATCAGCCTGCGGAGATCCGGGATCACGGTCTGATCGCCAAGGAACACGTGCATGTCCTTTGGCTCGGCATTTTCCATGGCTTTTCCGGTCGCGGGATCAATCTCTTCCATGCGGAGGGCGACAACGTGATTCTCGTGCGTCACTTGCTCTGCAACTTCGAAGGAACCGTTCTGCAGCAGTATCTTGTTTATGTAAGCAGAGATTTCATCCTCTTCAACGGGATGCACCGGCTCTTTGATCGTAAGGCCTTTGTATTCTTTCAGATTTACTTCCGGCAGAACGTCGAATTGCACCAGGTATGTAATTCCGCCGTCATCGTTTCTCTTTATATCGCGAAGCTCGGGCGAACCCACGACGTTCAGCTTCTCTTCAATGGCAACCTGCCTGAACAGCTCATTTATAATATCTTCCTGCGCCTCAGCT
>CAZIHB010000024.1:0-11779 GCA_964538535.1 uncultured Hyphomicrobiales bacterium
TTGTTTATTGGATCGCTTCGATTAATAAAAAAATCTATTTTATTCCCGTCAACCGCTGCAAGGCGATTACTTCCGACCGCATAAGCTGCCTGTATTGGCCTCGCTCGAGGCCTTTTGTCGTCAGGCCGGCGAAATACTTTCTGTCAAGCTGCTTCACCACGTAGCCGAAAGATTCGAATATCCTCCTTACCTCCCTGTTCTTCCCTTCCCGCAGAGCCAATATAACTTTCGCCTTATTCTCCGGATTTATATACACGTCGCAGGGACCGGTTTTGCCTTCTTCCAGCTCCACGCCGTCAGCTATGGCCTGAGCGTAGTTCATCTCCAGTTCCTTATCGAGAAGGACGTTGTAGATTCTTTCTATTTCAAAGCTCGGGTGGGTCAGGCGGTGGGCCAGCTCGCCGTCATTGGTCAACAAGAGCACTCCCGTCGTGTTCCTGTCCAGCCGGCCGACCGGGTAAATCCTTTCGTTCGTTTTTATAAGGTCCATGACCGTCTTGCGGTCCAGCTCATCGCTTGTTGTTGTAATAAAATCCTTTGGCTTGTTCAGAAGGATATAAACCAGGCGTTTAAATTCTTTGATCGGGTCGCCGTTTACAGTTATTGTATCTGTTCTATATACTTTCACTCCCAGATCCGTCACTACACGGCCGTTCACTCTCACCACCCCTTCGGCTATCAGCTCGTCTGCTTTCCTGCGCGATGCAACGCCGGCGTCGGCAAGCACCTTGTTCAGCCTGACGGGCATATTCTCCATCTCGACATACCTGTCCGCGGATTTATATGTATCTCTTTCGCGTGGCTTGAACGTGTGGGTTCCCCTGAACCCGGCCGGCTTTCTCTGGTCGGAATAGGCCTTGGGCGGACGGCGGCTGTCTCTTTTATCAGCTGGTGAATAATCCCTGCGCGGCCGTTCGTCTTCACGGCGCTCCCACTTTTTTTCGAACCGTGGCCGTGGCTCGGCGCTATAAGGCCTGCCTTCGCCGCCCTTGCGGTACTCCCTGCCGAATGCCCCTGCCCTGCCTTCATCTTCACGTTTTTCCCTGCGTGGCCGTTCGCGCCATTCATCGCTTCTTCCATGCCCGCGTGATGCGCCTTCGCGCGCGGGTGTTCTTTCGCGGCTCGAGCCTCCACGGGCTTCTCCGCCGCCCCGCTCCTCGTATCTGCCGCCTCGGCTTCCTTTCGAGCGTTCCTGATAGTCGTGCCCGGCAGCTTCGCTGCTGCGCCTGCCGCGGGCCGGATATTCCTCGCGCCCGCCGGCGTGGCGGCGCTCTCCTCCGCTCTCGGCTCGCTGCCCGGATTCCATGTTCGCGGGATTTCTTTCTCCATACTTTTTACTTGTCTTTTTCCCGCTTTCGGGACGCCTCGAACTCTCGATGTCTCTGCGCGCGTTCCTGACGGGCGCGGCATCGAAATCAACATACCGGCCTTCCTCGCGGCCGCTTCTCTCATCCTTTTTCAAGCTCTCGCCATAACCCGCCATCTTGCTCGAACGTGCTCGCCTGTCTCTGCCGAAGCTTGGTAATCTTAATTTTCCGGGCATTAATCCACCAAAATTATGATATGTAAATTGAATATTTCCAGTTAGCAAATATAACAGTAAGGACGGTCTTTTTGATAAATAATTTTTTACCTTTTTTTCGCTGTTTTTCAATTTCTGATGGAATCGGTCCTTGTCATTCGTGTTGACGCACATTTATTTACCGGAACATCACATGCTGCATTCCTGCATGAAAGCAAGAATTTCTTTACCTGCTGCAGTTTCAGAGCCGGGCGCCATGAGCCGTCACGCGCGTTGCCACAAAAAAAAAGCGCACATCCCGGGCGGAAATATCATGATATTCCTCGTCAGGAAAATGCGCCTCGGGAAAGAGCTTTGCTCCCTGCAATTATTCTGCACGCGCCCGATTGACTTCACGCGCGCGCGGATAGCTAATCTTTCAGGGAATCCCTGGTTGTCAGCACCTTGTAAAGGCAGAAAGCCGTAAGCGACCAGACAACTCCCCATCCGAAAATAAAAAATATCCAGCCGCTCGTGGTAAGTTCGCTAAACATCGTAGCCTCCTTGCGATTCTTGATTTTTTGCGCCATCATCGTAATTGTATTCAAGATTGTAAACAAGCCTGTCGCTGTTACGCTGCCATGCCAGCCTGACCATCCAGATCAACGCGCCGAACATTAGAAGCATCACTGCTCTTGCGCCCCACCTGTATGGCACCTGAACCGGGTCCACTCCTTCCATCATCAACGTGGGCCATGCCCCCTGGATTGTCCAGAAAGCAAGAATTACTAAAAGGTACGCCGGCGTCACATACTTGATTATATACTTGAAGAACTTCGGGATTTTAATGTCCCCGCCCATGTTCAACTCGGCCATGCCCTTATCAATCCCGAAAATCCAGGCGAAAATAATACTTTATACAAGCGATACGACGACAATCGTGAATGTGCCGGCCCAGTAATCCATCTCGTCAAGGAACCCGTAGCGGTTATAGATCACTACAAGATGCACGAGCGCGAAAATAATCAGCCCTATCGTCAGAACTGCCTTTTTATGCGAGATTTCGAACTGTTCCTTCAGGAAAGATACAAGCGGCTGACACATGGATATTGAGGAAGTTATTCCGGCAAAAAACAGCAGGAAGAACCAGATGAAGCCGATAATATTTCCGAAAGCAAGCTTCTGGAAAACAATCGGAAGCGACACGAACCCGAGATTGAAAGCACCGCCCCTTGCTATCACCTCGGTGCCGGGAATGCCAAAGAATGCGACGGCGATGGGGATGGCAATCGTGCCACCGAGTATCACTTCCGCGAATTCATTGAGCGAGGCAGTGGCCAGCCCGCTCAGGGCAATGTCGTCCTTCGGCCTGAGGTAGCTCGCGTAGGCCTGGAGTGTGCCCATCCCGACGCTAAGAGTGAAAAAGATCTGCCCGGCAGCCGCGAGCCATATTTTCGAATCTGCCAGCTTCGAGAAATCGGGATTCCAGATATATCCGAAACCAGCGGCCACGCTCCACTTGGGATGATTCACGGGATCGGGAGTGCCGATCGTGAAAACGAGCACTGCCAGAATGATTCCGAATATGAACAACGCCGGCATCGCGAATTTCACGAATTTCTCGATCCCTTTGGATATTCCCTTCAGTAATATCCAGAAATTCAGGAATAATGTTAAGAGCAAAAATCCGTACGCCACGAGTGTTGATGAGAAATACCCTTCACTGACTCCCGTGTAGCTGCCCAGGAACCCGTTCATGGAATGAAAGTCGCCCATGCCGAAGTAAGTCTTCGCTATGGAGAAAACGCTGAATCCGAGTGTCCACGATTCAATGTAGGTATAATAGATCATGATGACCGATGAAACAAAAAGCCCAAGCACTCCCAGGTACTTTGAAACAGGGTGATTCCACATGACGTCGAACATTCCCGGCAGGCTGCCGTGCGAATACTTTCCGCCATGCCGCCCCACTCCCCACTCCACCCACATGAGCGGCACTGCCATAAGGCAGAAAGCCACAAAATAGGGTATCATGAACACACCGCCGCCGTTCTGCGCGGCCTGCACGGGGAACCGCAGGAAATTGCCCAGCCCTATGGCGTTGCCGGCCATTGCAAGTATAAGCCCCATGCGGCTGCCCCACTTTTCTCTCTTCTCCATTTAAACCTCTGAACTTGGTAAATAACAATAAATAAGCCGTCTCCAATATGTATGTTATGTCAAAATTCGTAAAATTTATCGGGAGTGTAATTTAATTTACAAATTATTATTTTCAAAGAAAATTTCCTTCCCGTCCTGATTTGTGCGATAAAATTCGATGTGTCACTTAGCATTCAATACAACATAAGCATCCATTATTCGATACAGTTATTTTGGCCGGGGCGCATTCTGTTTCGGTTTTCTGCATGGCACCCGAGCAGCTTAAAAAAGCCCCGCACACGGTTGGAAAATTGAATTTATCTGATTATTTTTGGAAGTTTTATTTGATATAAATTTATTGATAAATATTGTTCGTTTTTAACCGGGTTGTTTTGCCCGAGCGGATTGGGGTGAGCAGGGGAGAAAAGGGTTCCTCTGTTGCCCGATTTTCGTTATATTTATATTTTATTTTGAGAGGGCATGGCTGCGTGAAAGCAGCATACCCGCTTTTTTTCTTTGATTTGAATTGTTCATATTGTTTACCAATTACACTAAAGGTACTATGGCACTATTCAATTACCTGAAGTCCACCATCCTTAGCAAGGTGGTTATGGCTGTAACCGGTATTATCCTCGTGCTGTTCATATTCGGGCACACGGTGGGTAATATGCAAGTCTTTATGGGCAGGGAGGTTTATAACACTTATGCTCATTTCCTCCAAAGCCTCGGGGAAGTGCTTTGGATCATTCGCGCGGGGCTTATCCTGGCATTGCTGCTTCACATCATCACTTCAATCAGGCTAAAGCTGCTCAATCTCGGCTCCAAGCCCACGAAGTATCATGTGAAGAACTACGTCAAGTCGCGCCTGAGCTCGCGCACGATGATTTGGACCGGCATCATGATTTTCGCGTTCCTGGTTTACCATCTTGCTCATTTCACGATGGGCATCACCAACCCGGATCAGTACAACCACAAGGAATACTACCAGAACAGCGGCACGGTCGTGACCGCACCGGAAACAACGGCTGATAATTTCGGCAAAATTGAAAATTCCGCTGCTGTGAAGGGCAACGTCATCATGGAACGCCATGATGTGTATAAGATGGTTGTGCTCGGATTCCGCGAACCCGTCATTTCAATTGCCTACGTGATTGCGGTGATTCTGCTCGGTTTCCATCTTTCCCACGCAATTCAGAGCTCCATTCAGACTCTCGGCTGGAGCAACCCCTCGTTTACATCTAAAATGATTTCAGTCAGCAAGGCACTCGGGTTCATAGTGGCAGCTGCCCTTGCTTTAATTCCATTGTCAATTCTTTTCGGATTGGTAGGAGGTCAGATATGATATTGGATTCAAAAGTTCCATCCGGTCCTCTTAAGGATAAATGGGATAAGCATCGTTTTGAAATGAAGCTTATCAATCCGGCAAACAAGAGAAAATATAAAGTCATCGTGGTGGGCACGGGGCTTGCGGGCGCTTCGGCAGCCGCGAGCATGGCCGAGCTTGGCTATCAGGTGGAATCATTCACCTATAACGACAGTGCACGCAGGGCCCACTCAATCGCCGCTCAGGGCGGCATAAACGCTGCAAAGAATTATCAGAACGAGGGCGACAGCATCTGGCGCCTGTTCTACGACACGGTAAAGGGCGGCGACTTCCGCGCCCGCGAAGCAAACGTTTACCGCCTGGCCCAGGTCAGCAACAATATTATAGACCAGTGCGTCGCCCAGGGTGTGCCATTCGCGCGCGAATACGGCGGTATGCTGGCTAACCGTTCTTTTGGCGGTGCTCAGGTCTCCAGGACCTTCTACGCCAGAGGGCAGACAGGACAGCAGCTTCTTCTCGGCGCGTATTCCGCTCTGATGCGCCAGGTCGGACTTGGCACCGTGAAAATGCACACGAGGAAAGAAATTCTCGACGTCGTGGTTATTGATGGAACCTGCAGGGGCATAGTTGTCCGCGACCTCGTCACGGGCAAGCTCGAATCGCATTCCGCCGATGCCATCTGCCTCGCAACCGGCGGCTACGGCAACGTGTTCTTCCTTTCAACGAACGCTCAGGCCTGCAACGTCACGGCTGCATACAGGGCTTACAAGAAAGGCGCGGCCTTCGCTAACCCGTGCTATACTCAGATACACCCGACCTGCATCCCCGTCAGCGGAGACCACCAGTCCAAGCTGACACTCATGTCGGAATCGCTCCGCAATGACGGACGCATCTGGGTGCCGCTCAAGAGGGACGACAAGCGTAAGCCGCAGGACATACCCGAGAACGAGAGAGATTATTATCTGGAAAGAAAATACCCGAGCTTCGGTAACCTTTCCCCACGCGACATCTCTTCGCGCGCTGCGAAGCAGGTCTGCGAGGACGGGCGCGGCGTTTCCGCCTCGGGCTTTGGCGTTTACCTCGACTTCGCCGACGCCATCAGCAGGCTGGGCAAAAACACGATTGAAGAGCGCTACGGCAACCTCTTCGAAATGTATGAAAGAATCACCGGCGATAACCCTTACGTCACGCCAATGAAGATTTACCCGGCATCGCACTACACCATGGGCGGGCTCTGGGTGGACTACAACCTTATGACAACAATCCCCGGCCTCTACGCCCTCGGCGAATGCAACTTCTCCGATCACGGCGCGAACCGCCTCGGAGCGAGCGCGCTCATGCAGGGCCTGGCCGACGGTTATTTCGTCATTCCATACACTATAGCCGACTTCCTGGCAAAGAATAAACAGGCACGCGTTTCAACCGATCACCCTGAATTCAAAAAAGCCGAGGAAGAATGCAACAACCGCATCAACAAGCTCCTTTCCATCAATGGCAAACGCACACCGACCTCCTTCCATCGCGAGCTTGGCAAGGCGATGTGGGACAAAGTGGGCATGGGCAGGAATAAAAAAGGCCTCGAGGAAATGCTCGGCATGATACCCGGCATACGCGAAGAATTCTGGCAGAACCTCAACGTCACCGGTGAAAAGGAAGATCTGAACATAGCCCTCGAGAAGGCGCTCAGAGTGGCCGATTTCCTCGAATTTGCAGAAGTTATCGCTTGGGACGCCCTCGAGAGGGAAGAGTCGTGCGGCGCTCACTTCCGCGAGGAACACCAGACGGAAGACGGCGAAGCAAAACGCGATGACGAACACTTCTGCCACGTTGCCGCCTGGGAATACAAGGGCGTAGGCAACAAGCCCGAACGCAGCATCGAGCCGCTTGTTTTTGAAAATGTGGAATTAGCCGTAAGGAGCTATAAATAATGAAAATCATATTGCACGTCTGGAGACAAAAAAACGCTCAGGACAAGGGGCACATGGAACGCCACGAGCTGAAGGATGTGTCTGAAGATATGTCGTTCCTCGAGATGCTCGATATATTGAATGAGGAGTTGATCAGTCAGGGAAAAGATGCAATCGCCTTCGACCATGATTGCCGCGAGGGCATCTGCGGTGCCTGCTCGCTCGCTATCAACGGCGTGCCGCACGGCCCGGAGAAAGCCACGACTACCTGCCAGCTGCACATGCGCAAATTTAAGGACGGCGAGGAAATTTACGTCGAGCCATTCAGGGCCAAAGCTTTCCCCGTCATAAAAGATCTTGTGGTGGACCGTACCGCTTTCGACCGCATTCAGGCCGCGGGCGGATTCGTCTCCGTAAGAACGGGACAGGCTCAGGATGCCAACAATCTGCCTATCTCGAAATACAACGCTGACCTTGCCATGGACGCGGCAGCCTGCATCGGCTGCGGCGCGTGCGTGGCATCCTGCCCGAACGGCGCGGCAATGCTGTTCGTTTCGGCCAAGATCAGTCAGTTTGCCCTTCTTCCTCAGGGCCAGCCCGAGAGAAAAAGGCGCGCCCTTGCAATGGTTAACCAGATGGACAAGGAGGGCTTCGGCTCCTGCACTAACCACTACGAGTGCGAGGCAGTCTGCCCGAAAGCGGTTTCGGTCCGCTTCATTGCCAAGATGAACAAGGACTATCTTGGTGCTTCCCTGTTCGATCATTAATCGAATATTTCCGTTCCTTATGCGGATAAAAAAGCCCTGCCGAATCTCGGCGGGGCTTTTTTTTTGGTTCGAAATGTTAAATAATCTATTTTTGAAATTTATAAACCATTGGAAAGAGTGTCCTCTATGGAGTTTTTACTTCGCAATTTCGCTTTATTTCTCCCGCTTCTCATTCTTCAGCTGGGCCTTCAGATCATAAGCCTCGTGAAACTTGCAAAAGCAAACTCGGTACGCTCGATGAACAAGGCTTTATGGGGAGTAATCATTGTCTTCGGCAGTATGCTCGGGGCTGTCATTTTTTTGATTATCAAACCTTATGAAGAATCATGATACTGCAGACTGACCACTTGACGAAAACTTTCGGCGCTTTCACGGCTGTCGGTAATTTGAACATTTCCATTCCCGAGGGTTCAATTTATGGTTTCCTCGGGCCCAACGGTGCGGGAAAAACTACCACGCTCAAGATGCTTTCAGGGCTTATCAGACCCTGCTCGGGTAAAATTATTATCGATGGCAGGATACGGAACTTTGGCTCACCGGAATCGGGCCGCGATATCGGATATCTGCCTGATGTGCCGGGCTTCTATGACTGGATGACGGCACCGGATTTTCTGACCTTTTCCGGCGAACTGCTGGGGATGAGGGGCCGTGAACTGAAATCATCAGTCTTGAACCTGATTGAGCTCACGGGCCTTGGGGGCGTTAAAAAAAGAATCGGCGCATACTCGAGGGGAATGAAACAGAGGCTCGGCATTGCTCAGGCTCTCATCGGCTCGCCCGGGCTGCTGCTGCTTGATGAACCGACATCGGCTCTCGACCCTCTCGGCAGAAAGGACATAATCGACATAGTCTCGGGCTTGAAATCTCGTGCAACAGTGCTTTTCTCCACGCATATTATCAGTGACATAGAGAGGGTATGCACTCACGTCGGCATAATCAACAAAGGCCGCCTTGTCGCCGAGGACACGATCTCAGGCCTGACCGGCAGGCACTCCGGGAATAAAATTATCATCTCAACCACAGCTGAAAACTCCAGGCTGCTTCAGAACTCAATTTCGGAAGCCGTGCCCGGGGCAAAACCCGAAATTTCCGACCGCGGCTTGATCGTGGCCGCCGGGGATGCCGAACAATCATACCTGTCCGTGCTTCGTATAATATTCGAATTGCAGATTATTCCTTCGAAAATAGAAATTTTTAAGCCCAACCTTGAAGACGTGTTCCTTAAATTGGTGAAATCCGATGATTAACATTATCCATCTGAAAAAAGAGCTGAAAGAGATCGTCCATACCAACAAAATTATCGTGCTTCCGGCGCTGTTCCTCTTTTTTGGCATAATAAGCCCGCTCTCGGCAAGATACATGAACGAGATCATATCATCCGTCAACAATTCCGGCATCGTGATGAAACTGCCGCCTCCCGGCCCTTTTGATGCCTACGTTCAGCTTTTCAAGAACTTCTACACGATGGTGCCTATATTCTACATTCTGATTTTCATGGGCTCAGTCAGTGACGAGAAAGCAAAAGGTTCCCTGGCATTGGTGCTCACGAAAGGAGTGTCCCGCTTTGATTTCCTGGCCTCGAAGCTTCTTGCCAATCTGATCCTCGCCACCCTGTCCATCCTTGTTTCTTCAGCGGCATTTCTCTATTATTCAATCATGCTGTTTCCCTGCTTCCCGTTGGAAGGCTTTTCTGCCGCCCTGTTCATGTTCTGGCTCTACACCGTTTTCATGATCTGCGCGATGCTCTTCGCCAGCACGATTTCCAGCGGCAATTCCATAAGTGCCGTCCTGGGCTTCTCGCTTTTCATCATAGTATCGATAATCGCAATTTTCCCGAATATCAGCCCTTATTTCCCGGGTGCCCTCCATCCGGAAGGTCTGAAGGCGATAGAAACCGGAGCATTCACGCGGGGCTGCCTGAGCGCGTCGGTATCGACGGCGATATATTCCGCTGTTTTTGCAGTTTCGGCTTATTTTTCTTTCCGGGCGCAGGATCTCTGAGATGTCAGGAAATCACCATTTTCGGATTGATTCGGGCAGGCATGGGGCATATATTTCAAATCGTTAAAATATATCGATTTTTCAGGGCTTTATGTGCATAATTTTCTTATTGATGCTTTTGCTGTTTTGACATCTTTAGCTAATTTGCGCAGTTAATCTGTTATTTTGAAAATTCATATCCGAAGGTTCGTATGAAGGTTGCATTATTAGACTTAAAAGCTCAATATCAGACATTGAAACCGGAACTGGAAAGCGCCTTGCTGCGCGTTGCCGAGTCACAGATGCTTATTCTTGGCCCGGAAGTACAAAAAATTGAATCGACTCTTGCCGAATATTGCGGCGCGAAGCATGCCATCGGATGCTCGAGCGGCACGGATGCTCTTCTCATGGCGCTCATGGCCCTCGATATCAAACCTGGCGATGAAGTAATCCTGCCGACGTATTCATTCTTTGCCACGGCCGGAGTCGTGGCGCGACTGAATGCCGTGCCGGTATTTGTCGATAGCGAGCCCGATTCCTTCAATATCGATCCTGCTCTTATTGAAAAGCACATTACATCGCACACGAAAGCTATAATCCCCGTCCACCTCTATGGCCAAAGTGCCGATATGGAGGCGATTATGAAAATTGCCGATGCACACGGGATTCCGGTTATTGAGGACGGTGCCCAGGCGATCGGGGCACAATATAAAGACGGCAGGAAGGTCGGGTCCATCGGCCTTATCGGATGTTTTTCATTCTATCCCACGAAGAACCTGGGCGGGTTCGGTGACGGCGGCCTTGTTGTCACGAGCGATGAAGCGATGGCAACCAAGCTTCTTCGCATGAGGAACCACGGCATGGATCCGAAGTACTATCATAAATTCGTGGGCGGTAACTTCAGGCTCGACGCCATACAGGCCGCTGTGCTCAACGTGAAATTCCCTCACTTGGAGGGCTGGCACGAAGGAAGAAGGCACAACGCTTCGCTCTATGACAAATACTTCGTCGAGGCAGGCCTCTCATCAGGCAATAATGCCGCGGATTTCGGCACGGACAACAAGGTGCTGCTGCCTCAGGCCGTGTTCAAGAACATGGATGTCAGGAATTATCACATCTATAACCAGTATATCATCCGGGTGCAACAGCGCGACGAGCTGCGCCAGTTTCTCTCCGAAAACGAGATTGGCTCTGAAATTTATTATCCAGTGCCTTTCCACCGCCAGGAATGTTTCTCTTACCTCGGCTGCAAGGATGAGGATTTCCCCGTTGCCAACAGGTTCGCCGCGGAATCAATCGCGCTGCCGATTTATCCCGAGCTGCCCGAGGCGCAGATCAGGTTTGTTGTCGAGAAAATTGCCGAGTTTTTGAACAGATAATTTCTTGAGCAAGTATATAGAAATTTGGCTTTCACGTACCATTTTGCAGGACTTGCTTTCCTGCTTTCAAGCTCTCAGGCAGCAGCGTCACGGCTCAACGTGACGCTGCTGTCTTTTTATGCACTAAATTTTATCCTTGGATCGTGGGCCGTCCCGATTATTTCAGATTAGAAGGCTAAAAGTAGTAAAATTTCGACATTTTCGTAATTTCATCCAGGCCGAGCGCCCTGCCGAACAGCGCGAAGTCATCAAGCAAAAATGACGCGTCGTAAGCATTATTATCTTTCAGACGACCAACGTACATATCCAGGTCGCCAAGCTTGAAATCCGGTTTCAATTTTCCGGTATATATCAATTGATTATTCCTGTATATCTTCAATTCCCTGCCGGCTATAGTAATGGCAAAGAAATCCCATAAATTGGATATGGGGGCATTATCTAACATTTTGATATTTTCCTTGCCGGACGAATCGGGCCCGCCAATAAAATAACACTTCTTGTCACGTGCAAAACCTACCGTCAGGTCCGGGATTGCCCCGTCTTTTGCCAGGCTTACGAGGCAATTGCTGCCTTTATTGAGCTGCCTGGATAGCGCGGTATAAAGCCAGAAGCAAAGCGTCATTTCATTGCCGGATTTCATCTCTTCCTTCTTAAGCGTCAGATTAGCGCTAGTGTTACCGGCAACTATAAAGGAACCTCGATTCCCCTTTCGGTCATTAGCAATATTGTCCGGGTGGTTTATTATATAATCCTTGAAATCAAAAACCAGGCTATCCTTCGGG
>CAZIHB010000025.1:0-4286 GCA_964538535.1 uncultured Hyphomicrobiales bacterium
GAAGAAGGATATTAACTTCCCTCGTTTACGGGCATTGTCATTCTTGCCGTTATTAACATTATCGCCCTTGTTGAAAAACCTGACATTAAGATCGAAAAGCGGCAGACAAATTCACACTCAGGCATGCTGCTTGCCACCGACAACATACGGTCCATCGGGGGCCTTCGGCTCACTCCGCCCATGAAAACCGAGCTTTTTACGGATAAATATAAAATCGGCGACACGGTCAGGCTGGAAGTAAAGAGAGGCCTCTCAGAGAAAACGCTTGCGCTCAGGCTCGAAAAATATTATCAAAGCACGTATTTCATCGTGTCGCTGATCGTGGCACTTTCCTTTCTGCTGCCGGCCATCATCGTGTATATAAAGATCGAGGACAGGACTCTGGCCGTGGTTTTTCATTGGCTTCTCGTCTCGGCAGCGGTAATGCTCCTCTTTGATTACGGAAGCCTCAGGGTATTCCCCATCCCGCTTAATATGCTCCTTCGGATTATGGAGGACATGAGTTATTTGTTTCTGCCTGCAATATTTGTTCATTTCAGTTTTCTCGTTCCGAAGAAAAAGCTTAAGAATTCAGAACTCATCTTCAAGCTTGTCTATTTCGTGCTCGCGGGGGCAGTGATACCTGTCGCTTTCATTAATTACGCCTATATCTCGAGCAATAATTATCTCCCGGTGTTGATTTACGCTCAATATTCTGTTTTCTTCATCAAGCCGTTTCTCATTCTGCCATTCGTTTTTATCATCGGGAATTTTATACACTCCTACCGTACGTCACGGGTGCAATCGGACAAGCGCAAGCTGCTCTGGATTTTCGTGGGATTATTTATCGGCCCGGCAATTTATACTTTCCTCTACAGGCTGCCCGACACGATATTCCACTTCACGATAATATCGGAGACAACCATGGTGCTGATGCTCGCCCTTTCTCCGGCCTCTCTTTTCGTTGCTATTTTCAGGTACCGCTTTCTTGATATCCAGCTGATAATAAAACGAAGCTTCATCTACGGTTTCATCATATTTCTGCTTGTCGCTGTTTACTTCGCGATAGTCAACCTGATGAACACGTTCGCGGCATCGCGATCCGACTACCGCCTGCCTGACGGCATCGCCGCCGTCATCATCGTGTTCCTGTTTCAGCCCTTGAGGGCACGTGTCCAAAATTTCGTGGACAGGAAATTCTTCAAAATTGATTTTGATTATAAAACCGTAGGTGACAAATTCATAGAGAACATCGGAAAATGCCTGACGGCCGCGGAACTTGCAGCTCTCGCCCGGAAAGTGATTGCCGAAACCATACCTGCCGAAAGCATGAACATCCTGCTGCTATCCCCCTCCACCGGCAATTTTGAGCAATTCTGCCATGACAACAGCCACCCGGACAGTCGCATCATCCACTTCATCAAGGATCTTTGCTTTCACTATCCCTGCGGGATACCGATCTCAACCCGCAAGGCATTCCATGACGACGTCAGGTTCTCCGAGTCCGGCGGCGCACTCGCTGAAATCAATTCCGAAATACTTTTCACATCATGCAACGAAGACTTGGAATTAAATGGCGCGATACTTCTTGGCCGGAAAAAGTCCGGTTTCGGGTTTACGGTCGAGGACGTCGCGCTCTTGAGCATGATTGCCGCGGAATCGGGAAAGGCCCTTCAAAGAATCAGCCTGCAGCGGAAATTGCTCTTCCAGCAGGAAGAAATTCAAAAACTTGAAGAACTCAACGAGCTTAAGTCCTACTTCGTCTCGAGCGTCTCGCACGAACTGAAAACGCCGGTAACATCCATAAAGCTCTTCACGGAGATAATCAGCAGCAACCGGAACCTGCCCTTTCCGCAAAGAAATGAGTACCTTGGCATCATCAACGGCGAATGCGGAAGGCTGGAGCGTCTGGTTGAAAATATACTCGACTTCGCAAAAATTGAGCGCGGCTCGAAAGAATACAGGCTGGCCCGCATTGATCTGAACTCAGCAGTGGATTCCGTGATCATGACGATGAACTACCTGATAAAAATCAAAAATTTCAACATGATTTATGAAAAAAATACGGCCAATTATTATATCAGCGGCGACGAGGACGCGCTGAAGGAAGTTATTGTCAACCTGATTGACAACGCCGTCAAGTATTCATCGGAAAGAAGGGAAATCGAAGTCCGCACTTATCCTTCCGATTCAGAATACTGCTGCCTTGTTGCAGATAAAGGCATCGGCATCAGCGAACGGGACAGGGAGAAAATATTCGAACCGTTTTTCCGTTCCAATGATTACAATGCCGGGAGGGTCGGGGGCGCCGGTCTCGGGCTGTCGCTCGTGAAAAGTATCGTGAAGGCCCATCGCGGGAGGATCGAGCTTGAAAGCACACCCGGGGAGGGCAGCACTTTTAAAATTTATTTCCCGAGGGAGGGGAATCAGTGAATCGCATTCTGATTATCGAGGATGATCCGGCTATCATGAAAGGCATAGAAATCGCGCTCGCCGAGGAAGGCTACTCCGTGTCATCATCAGCCGACGGCACGGCAGGGCTGGAGCTTGCAATCGAGTCGCGGCCCGATCTGTTAATACTCGATATTATGCTTCCGGGCATGAATGGCTTCAACATCTGCCGCGAGCTCCGCCAAAAAAAGATCAACATCCCGATTCTGATCCTTTCATGCAAGAAAGAAGAGATCGATAAAGTGCTTGGCTTCGAAACCGGCGCGGACGATTACCTCACCAAGCCTTTCAGCATAATGGAACTTAAAATGCGCATCAGGGCACTCCTCCGCAGGTCTGTTCCGGCAGCCGGGGAAAATGACGCCTATTCTTTCGGCAGGTTCAGGCTGGAAAATAAAAAATTCGACGTCTTCCTGGAAGGTAAGCCCCTTGGCCTGTCCGTGAAAGAATTCAATATTCTTAAATATCTCGTGGAGAGAGAAGGCGAAGTTGTATCAAGGGACATGCTGCTCGATAATATCTGGGGCTACGATTCCTACCCGACATCGCGCACGGTGGATAATTATATCCTCTCAATAAGAAAGAAAATCGAGTCCGACCCCGCGAGGCCCGTACACCTCCTTACAGTGCACACCCTGGGCTATAAATTCGTAAGATAACCGCGGACAATGCGAGTTGCCCGCGGCAGCCTGGCTATAGCTATACTTTCAGCAATTTCATGTGCTCGATTACAACAGTTGAACTCGCGTTTCGTTACACCCCTTTTTAAATTTTTTTTTTCGGCGGTCCATGGGCAAGTTTCAGAAAACGCCAGAAAGTAATGTCATTTCGAAGATTTTTGATTGCAGGCCGAAATTAATGGTGCAAAAAAATAATCTTACACCGGCTTGCCAAAAGGGGCAAATCCCGCTGAAAAACGTGTTTTGCCCCCGTAATTTGTTATTAACGCGGATTCCGGCAAAAAATATATATCATTTTTTACCATTATCCTTTCACACCGGTTCACGCCGGTACTATTCTATTCCCACTCGATCGTCCCGGGCGGCTTGCTCGTCACGTCATAGACCACCCTGTTGATCCCGCGCACCTCGTTGATAATCCTGCTCGATATTGCCGCCAGCACGTCATAGGGCATCTGGAACCAGTCTGCCGTCATGCCGTCGGTCGAGGTCACGGCGCGCAGCGCGCAGGTGTTCTCGTAAGTCCTCTCGTCGCCCATCACCCCGACGCTCCTTACGGGCAGCAGCACGGCAAATGCCTGCCAGATGTCGTCGTAAAGCCCGGCCTTCCTGATTTCTTCGATATAAATGGCATCAGCTCTCTGAAGCACGTCGATGCGCTTCCTCGTGATCTCGCCGAGTATCCGGATGCCGAGCCCCGGCCCCGGGAACGGGTGGCGGTTCACGAACCAGTCGGGCACGCCAAGCTCCCTGCCCACGGCCCTGACTTCATCTTTAAATAACTCCCTGAATGGTTCAAGCACCTTCAGGTTCATTTCCTTGGGCAGCCCGCCGACGTTGTGGTGCGATTTAATTACTACCGACGGACCCTTAACCGATACTGATTCGATCACGTCCGGATAGAGAGTCCCCTGGGCCAGCCATTTGGCATCGTTGAACTTCTTGGCGGCCACATCGAATAAATCTATGAAGGACTTCCCGATTATCTTCCTTTTCTGCTCCGGCTCCGAGACTCCCTCCAGCCTGCTCAGGAACGTTTCCGATCCGTCAATCAGTTCGATTGACATATTGAAGTGTCGGTTGAAGAGTTCCATCAGCTTCTCGCTTTCATTCAGGCGCATCAGGCCGGTGTCGATATGGATGCAGTGCAGCTTGTCGCCGATGGCCTCGTGGAGG
>CAZIHB010000025.1:4306-11720 GCA_964538535.1 uncultured Hyphomicrobiales bacterium
CTCCGCCTGAGAGGGCGCATATTACTTCGCCATCGCCGACCTGTTCGCGTATCTTTTGTATTGATGACTCTATGAAGGAATGAGCATTCCACACTTCTTTGCACCCGCAGATGCCTCTGACAAAGTTCTCGAGTATCTGTTGACCTTCCGCGGTGTGGTGCACTTCCGGGTGGAACTGCACGCCCCTGATTTTAGAATTGACGGACCGCACGGCGCAGATGGGCGCGTTTTTCGTGCGCGCGATTATTTCAAATCCCTCGGGCAGCTTCGTCACGGAGTCGCCGTGGCTCATCCAGACTGTCGTTTTTGCATTGACGTTCTTGAAAAGCTCGTCGTTCGTGTCCACGGTCAATTCAGCCCTGCCGTATTCTCTTCTTGCTGCTTTATCCACCGAGCCGCCGAGCTGCCATGCCAGCAGCTGAAGCCCGTAGCAGATGCCCAAAACGGGGATGCCAAGATCAAACACGTTGAAGGAGGGATGCGGTGCACCATCGGCATAAACGCTGGAGGGGCCGCCCGAAAGTATCAATCCCTTCGGATTCTGAGCCAAAAGGTCTTCCCTCGATACCGAAAACGGGAATATCTCCGCGTAAACACCGCATTCACGCACCTTGCGCGCAATTACCTGCGTGTATTGCGATCCGAAATCAAGGATTATTATTTTCTCAGTCAATGCCATGTTTTTTTCTCAATTATTTCTTATAAATACCGCCAAATATACTAAAATTCAAGCGTAGCTAAAAATCGGACATAAAAAAAGCTGCCCCAAATTGGGCAGCTCCATTATAATTTTTTTTGCTCAAATCCTGCTATTCGAATTTGAATGACCTTACGCATTTATCGAATATCGGCAGAAACGTCTGCTCCTCGCCTTTGAACCAGTACATGCTCACGCGATAGAGCTTGCCGCCCTTGAGTGCGAACCAGATCTTGCCCTTCACGTCCTTCGTGGGATTGAAGTTCATCGAGTATGCTTCAGCACCTCCCAAGCTTGTCTTCACGGGATTCCCTCCGAATTTGGCCTTGTTCTCGTCAACTATTTTCGAAAGGTTCTTTGTCTTCGAAGCATCGAAGAGTTCCACTTTCAGGAAGCTGTCGCCACGACGCTGCCCGACGTAGAAATACGACCTGAGCGAGCTTGATGATTTCAGAGGGTCAGTTTCCGACCTGAAATTCTCCGGAACGCCCATCGAGAAGCCGTCGCCGCTCTTGGTTGTCAGAGTTGTCGAAGGGCCTTCGGCCTCGGTGGGAGCAGCCACTGCAGGGCCTTTCTCGGCGGGTTTCGCGCCGAGCTTCAGCGAAGCGGCAATTTCCTTGAAGGAAGCTGCATATTTTTCCCATGTGCCATCGAATGATTCGATAATCAGAATAGTCGCAATTTGGTTATCTTTCGTTGCCACATACATTTCGCCGTTGAACTTGCCGTTGTCCTGATCGAAAGTATAGCTCAGCTTCTTGCCCTGAACCCCGTCGATCGTGGCTGCTTCTTCTTTATAAAGAGATTGATCTTCGAACGGCTTGTTCTCGGTTATCACGGATTCAAGTGTCTTGCCCGAATCGATGGTAACGATGAGCATTTCAACTTTTGCGCCCGGAAATCCTTCGGCATCGTATTTCTGAAAACGTTTTCTGGCATCATTGCTGTTGTAAGCGATAAATTTCGACCCGACAGCCGAGAATTTCACCCAGTTCTTCGGATACTTGATCACAGCACCGGAATAAGTATCGGTGTAAGAATCGATGCCCTGAATATCGGGAGCAGCGCCACCATTTTTTCCGCAACCCACGGCCAGCAAACCGATGAAAATCACCGGGATGATCAGCGTAAACAACTTCTTCATTCAAAATGCTCCTTATATTTAAACACACAAAAAAAAATATTCCACACATAATAACCATAATAATATACAATCATTAAGCCTATATTACAAGGAAATATTATACCTCGTGCCTCGGAATTTTTTTGGGCTGTTTCCAGGGTGCTTTTTCCCTTCAGCAAATGGCGGCAACAGGCATGCGGAGCGATTGCTCCGGCAGTTTTGAAATTTATCACTTAAATGCGAAGCAAAGCCGGCTTTACCTTCGCGCTCTCCGGCATACAGTCGTAATTCCACATGGAACAAAAAGATAGAGAGGCTTTCCCTGAAGCATCCTTATCTTTGATTGTTTTTCGGCATTAACCTTCACAAAATAATATTCGGCGCACTGCATTCCACAGTCGCTTTCCTCGCCCGGAATATCAATATAGTATGGTATTTATTACTATCCCTTGGAGCACGGCCTTGCGAAGCAGCCTTATGCTTCTAATATTTTTACTCTTTTATAACTCTCACATACTGCCTGTTGTTATCGTCCTCAATCAGCAGATTATAACAGCCGGCAGACAGCCCGCTCAGGTCGATTTGCACATCGTTCCGGCCTTCCTGAAGCCCGCCCTGCCAGAGAATTTTCTCGCGCCCGAATATATCAACAGAGTGGATGATGCAGCGTCCCTGTTTCTCCCGGAGCAAAGTAAGCGTGGCACGTGATTGAACGGGGTTGGGATAAACTGCGGCACCACCCTTTATCTCTTGATATTCCACGGAAGTGGGATCGTCGTCGTAAACGATCATCTGGTTTCCCCAATTTGTGAGCGTCATAATAAAAACCCTGTCTTCAATGCACTTTAGGCCACTAAAGTCGTATGAACCGAATTTTTTGCGGATTTCCGTATCAACCCATTTACTTCCATCCCAAACATATAACACATAAATCGTTCTGTTGCCCTTAATTGCATACGAAGCAGCAATCCATGCCCGCCCCTTTTTATCAACACAGAACCCATTTAGTCCGAAATCTAAGCTATCCTTGATGGGGAAATTGCTTTTGAATATATCTATATACTCTGATATGCCGCCGTCATAGCACATGATTTTGAATGTTCTGCTTTGTTTATGATAAATGTAATAATAAATTTTATCGTTTACGTTATCAAAACCTCCAACATACTGGAAACAATTATCAAAGAATCGTTCATATTTTATTATTTTGATTATTTGGCCATTGATGTACTTATATAATGTATTGTCATCACTAACGTAGAACAACGTGTCTCCCGCAACGCCCATACTCGAATGATTTTGCGGGAAATGCTCGAATTCTCCCTTGCTTATGTCGAAGACAACTGTATCAGGCAGGACTTTGCCTTCATCAAATTCAAACATACCTGCCTTGGAAGATATTATTATTTTTCCGGAACTTGTTTTTGCCATCGAATATAGTTTGTCGGTAGGCAAGCCGTCTTCTGACCGGAATGTCCGCCATTTTCCGCTTTTTTTATAAGAAATGGCATTCTCGGAGCAAATAACAGGCAGCGAATCCCTGTTGATGTTCATACTTTTAATGTTTGAATACTGAGCGAAAAGAACGGGATCGATATTGAGAGAATCGAATCGAAAGTTTAATGTAATCATCCAGTTATTGCAAAGAGCAAAATAGGTTTCGCCGTTATTTATAATAAAGCTATAAGTTGAAGGCTGAACTAATGAGGCTCCGTAAACCGGAAAAGTATAGAACCGTCCGTCAAGCGGCTTGCAATTTATGCTTATGCTCTCCCACAGAATAAGGCATAAAACTGCTATTGCTCTTATTTTGATCATGTTAACTACTTCCTGATTATTATACTGCCTGAACAGGTACCTTCGCCATTATATATATTTATCAAATAGAATCCGGGGAAAAGTCCCGACAAATCGATACCAACTTTGCCGTATCCGGTTCCTGAATTGAAAACACTCCAGGTGGAAGCAGCACGTTTTACTTTACGGCCGAACAGATCATAAACATCGGCATTGACCTCACCTGTATCTCCCCCGTCAGCACTATATTCAACCGTTGTATTATCTAAAGCAGGGTTCGGGCCGGCTCCCTCGAAGCAGAATTTCCTCCTATTTACATCTTTTTCAACGCTCAATCCCGCCGGATCCTCATCATAAACAAGCAATATGTTGCTTCGATTTGCCCTTCCGCCCGTGACAAATACTTTTTTATCTATACTGTATATTCTGCTAAACATGAAATCCTTATTCGAATTGATGTCAGGAAGCGGGTCATACATTTTACCATTTTCCATGTAATAAAGTTTTGTATGGAATGAAGCATCATTGCTGCTCGACAGCAAAAACCAAAATCTGTTTTTGTAATCCACCGTAAATGATACAATTCGAATCGCGTACATATTTTTCAGCAATGGATCCCCATATGGTAATGGTATCACACCAAACTTCCCTTCGTGGAAGAAACACAATTTTGATAATTTCTCACCGCCATTTTCGTTTATTGCAAACCATACCGTATCCCCGGTAGCATATGTTTCCCAGACGCCTGAAAAAGAATACTTAGTAAACATCAATGAATTATATGACTTGAATTTTCTGCCATCGAACTTAACAAATGTTTCTTCCCAATTATTTAAATAATACAGCGTATCGCCAATCGAACTCATCACTGACGTTACTTGTGGGATAAACCCCGATGAATAAAGAGAATCGAATGATTCTGTTTTGGGATCATATATGCAAAGTTTATATTTGGAAATATTATCGAATGAAATGGCAAGTCGCCCGCTTTTCAATTCGCGTGTGTGGTTTAAAAACCTAAGAGGGAGAAAAATATTTGATTTTTCCCATTCTTTCCCGTTTTTTTTGAATATTCTTCCGCAAGAAATGACAAATATATCTGTGCCAAGTTTAAATATCTTCTCGGGAGAATATATAGTTTGGCTCACTTCACCGGGATTCGGAGAAAAATTTTCGGGGCCATACTCTTCGATAACGCGTAACTGATAATCCAAGCCGTAAAGATGTTTATCGGTTTTTAGCCAGTATGTACTGTCATATTTTATTATTCCGAGCTTGATAAAGTCGAAATCCAGATTGATTCCTGAATCTCCCTCTATCAGCTTAATACTGCCATGCTGACAAACAGCCTCGCTCATTGCCATTGCAAAAAAAATAAGAAATACAATGTATCTTTTCATATACGCCTCGTACTGTTTATATATATACTGTATCATCATGGCAGTTAGTCGTCATCATCCTTCGTAAACCATGCTGTTTCCCGCAAAACTTCAATTCATAGAATAATACATTTCGACTCTGTCAACATATTAAGTTTTCAATTTATCTCCAAATTTATTTTCAATATAATTTTAGTTTTTCATAACGCTCATATAAACACTTGCAACAGCATTTCTTTGCCCGGAATTTTTATATTTTCTCAAGCGGCAGACGTAGTAAGATATTCAGAGAATAGAGTTAATCATCAATCGATTTTGTGCTTCTTCTCAAATACTTTGATGACCCCCATGTTGTTCATCTTAGGGGCGGCCTGCTTTCATCCAAAAGCAAAAGGGCGGCCCCGCGGCTGCCCTTTTTGTAACTCATTTCTGATTTTTAAAAGCTGGCTATACCTGAACAAAATCTCTTTAATCATGTCATTGCAGAATCATGCAATAAGGGCTTTACCTACGGATTAGCTCCCTCGGCCACCCAGATTCTCATCCCTTTTATCTGATTGTCGTTACCCCTGTAAAGATATGTCAGCCCCGGGTGTGGCAATTTCTCTTCCAGCATCTGATTCAGCTGGCTCGCGTCGGGATTGCCCGGTATAATCAGCCCTGCCACGGATACGAGGGAATTATAATCAGCGAGCGATATGTTTCCCGCGCGGGTCTCGTTGCTGTGGCATCCCTGATAGGCACAAGTAACCTTCAAAAAAGGCTCTACCTGCAGCAGGTAGCTGACGTTCTTGGAGGGAAAGACTATGTCCTTACTTGATGTTACAGCGCTATCACCGCACGAGGCAACAAACATCAGCGTCACGAATGCCAAAACAACCTTCCTCATCAATAGCTCTCCTCGTTATTCGGGAACTTGCCCTTTTTAACATCCTTCGTGTAGTTACTAACGGATTTTATTATCGTATCATGCAGGTTGGCATATCTCCTGACGAACCTGGGGTTGAAATCCACGGTCATGCCCAGCATATCGGAATAAACGAGTATCTGCCCGTCGCAGTGGGGGCCGGCGCCGATGCCGATAGTCGGGATGCTGAGCGACTCCGTCACTTTCTTGCTTAAATCGGATGGAATCTTCTCGAGCACGATCGAGAAAGCTCCGGCTTCCTGCAGGAGGTGCGCGTCGCGGTATATCTTCGCGGCCTCTTCAGGGTCGGTGCCCCTGGCCTTGTAGGATCCGAACTGGTTTATATATTGCGGCGTCAGCCCAAGATGCCCCATCACGGGGATGCCGTGCGATGTCATCAGAGCGACGGCCTCGCAGACGTTTTCGCCCCCCTCGAGCTTAACGGCCTGGCAGCCGGCCAGCTTCATGATCTTGCCGGCATTGCTGAAGGCCTCGGTGGGTGACACCTGATAAGTCATGAACGGCATATCCGTCACGACAAAAGCCCTCTTCGTGCCGCGGATCACCGCGCGAGTGTGGTAGATCACGTCCTCGAGCGTGACGGGAATAGTCGTGTCGTGCCCCTGCACCACGTTCCCGAGCGAATCGCCGACAAGCAGAAGATCCACGCCGGCTTCGTCCAGCAGCCTGGCCGTCAGCGCGTCATATGCCGTCAGGCAGGAAATTTTCTGCCCTGACCGCTTCATTTCAAGCAGACGCATCGTCGTCACTTTCCTCGCTTCTGCTTTTGAAGATTCTCCGTAACTCATCTATATTTGCCGTAAATTATCCTACATGCCAATTAATCAAAGCAATATTACAAAATTTTTCCGTGGGAAGCATTGCTTATTACTAAGCCATGCCGGCGCCACACTCAGCTTACAATATATTTTAAGTATCGACATATTAATGCACCCGATATTTTATATATTGGTAACTTTATCAGTTTATTTTCGTAAAATTGATTTTTATAAGCTTGAGAAAATAGCGCGCAAATGGATGATAGTAAACAATAAAACAGGAACTTATGGAAATTCTCTCAGTTAAAAACATCGTCAAGAAGTTTGGCAACTACACTGCAGTTGACGGCATAAGTTTTAGTGCCTCGAAGGGCAGAATTTTCGGTTTGCTGGGGCCGAACGGGGCCGGGAAAACCACAACAATCCGAATGATAACGAACATTCTTATTCCCGACAGCGGAACAATCGAGCTGATGGGCACTTCCGCTGAATCAGCCAGGCAGAACAACATCGGCTACCTGCCCGAGGAACGCGGGCTTTATAAAAAGCTGAAAGTAATCGAGCAGCTTGTTTACTTCGGCCGGCTGAAAGGCCTTGGCCCGGCCGATGCAGCAAAGGCTGCCAAAACCTGGCTCGGCAAGCTCGGCGCTGCCGGCTGGGAAAACAAAAAAATTCAGGAATTATCAAAGGGAATGCAGCAGAAAGTCCAATTCATCGCCACCGTCCTGCACG
>CAZIHB010000026.1:0-11702 GCA_964538535.1 uncultured Hyphomicrobiales bacterium
GCGTGTAGTTCGAAGAAAATACGCTGACTCCGTGCTTCTCGACGATATCCCTGATCTTGAAAAGAGGCGCGCCCATGGCAATGCCCAGTGCCTTGGCCTCGTTGGAGCGGGCAATGATAATGCCGTCGTTATTCGAGAGCACCACTATCGGCCTGCCCTCGAGCTTCGGATTGAACACCCGCTCGCACGAAGCGTAGAAGTTGTTGCAATCCACGATTCCAACCGGCCCCTTGAGCATATTCACCTCTGTTATAATTACCGATGCAAAAATAAGAATATTGCAGTCGCCGGGTGTCGCTGTGGAAGGAAATCTCCGGCAAATTGAAAGCCCCGGCCCGCGCCTCACCCAAAAAAAAAGCCCCGGGAGAAACTCCCGGGGCCTTGTTATCCTGCACTGAAAAAAGGGAGATCAGTGCTGAACGATGAACGGGATAGCAAATGTTTCGCGGCCGATCGTTATCGTGGCGTAATATGCCCCGGCGGGCAGGGTGCTTACGTCGAGCCTGTATGAATTAAGGCCAGTTGCCGTCGTAAATTCAGCGTTTGCCACTTGCTCGCCAAGCGAGTTAAGCGTCTTGATGCTTGCCTTGCCCTGAACGGTGCTGAATGTGAAGTTCACGAATGTCGTGGCCGGGTTCGGCATCGCGATTGCCGTGGCGGCTGCCGTGATGTTTTCCGTCACTGACGTAACTTTCTCGCCGAGCTCTATGGATGTTGAAGCTTCGTTCTTGTCGTCCGTCAGGTCAACATTCGCCGATGATGTCTCGTATCCCACCTTGCTGATAACAAGCTTGTAGTTGCCCTTATCGAGGCCGGGGATGCTGAAGTTGCCGTTCTGATCAGTAAGGCCTGCGCCGACGATGTTGTCATCTTTGTCGTATGCATAGACCAGTGCTCCTGCTATGGCGTCAGCTGCTTCCACGTGGTCGGAGACCTTGCCTTTCTTTCCGTGCCTGCCCACTCCGCCGATGATATTGCATTTTCCTTTCTTGTGCTCCAGTTTATCGAGCACTATGGCAATGTCTTCAGTCTTGGATGTCTCGGTCACTGTAAGCCTTGTAGCGCTTTCCCAGTCAACCACAGCCGTGTTTCCTTCAAGATAGAACCCGGGCCTGTAATCGAATTTTTCGCGTTTCTTGTCCATGGCAAGCAGCACGTACTTGCCGGGAAGTAGGTTGCCAAGCTTGAAGGCTCCGTTGCCGTCAGCATCAGCCACGCGCGAAACGTAGAGCATGTTCTCGTTTTCGGCTGTTGTTTCAACAAGGAACGCGATCACGTAAGCGTCGTTAACTACTTCATTATCAACTGATTTCACAACGCCCGAGATCGAGTTTTCATAGTTGGGGCGGGCTGTCAGGTAGAAATCAATATTCTCGTAGTCCTGCGTCATCTCGAGCACCTGTGCTGAAGTGGGGTCGGATGCCAGCTTGTAGTACTGCGGCAGATAGTCAGTTTCGGGTGTCTGCGAAGTAGAGTCAAGCCATGTGCTGGCGCGGACGATATATTTGTGATCATCTGGCACCTGCATCTTGTACTTGCCGTCACCATTGCCGGTTGTAAGGAAGCTGATCTGCATGCCTGTTTCGGCATCGGTGCTGATAATACTGATCAGCGCGTGCGGAAGAGGTTTATTATCGCTTGCATTGTAAACCGTGCCGCTGATGAACTTGAAGCCGGGAGGCGTGACCTTCTTGAATGTTACCGTGATTTCATATGTCTCGCCGCATTTGGCTTCGAACTTCGTGGCCGACTCGAAATTGGCGGCATCCTTGTACCATACTTCTTCAGCGTCCGTTGCCATGAACATGAGGTAGTGTGAGCCTTCATCCAGGTTGAACTCGGCATAGCCGTTCTCATACTGGAAGAATTGATAATCATCAGTCCTCAATGAATCTTTCACGATAGGCTCGCCGGTTTTTATATAGCCGAAGGGAACTTCAGTGCCGTCATCATACTTGAATGTGGCTTTGACGGTGGCAGGCGTTTCGCAATTGAACACTTTGACTGCCCATGAATGATAGGCTTCCACATCTTTCTTGCCGTCAAGCCAGACCCTGACGTTGAAGTAATAAGTGCCTGAGGCATCCGGTGTGAACGTGAACAGTCCGTTTTCTGAGATCTTCGCGCCCTCGGGGCTTTTCACCACTTCATATTTGATTTTTGTCGAGTCGCCGTTCGTCTCGGCTTTCACCTGATAGGAGTATTCCGTGCCTTTCTTCGCTGCTGCCGGCGGCTCGGACTCCACGCGGATATAGTATTTCTCGTTGTCGCTGGCCGTGAGTTTCATCGAGATGCTCTTGGCGTCGCCGCAGTTGATCCTGATCAGCTCTGCACCCTCGGGGGTGTCTGAGTTCGGGTACCACTTCTGGCGGAACATATCGCCCATGACAAGCAGGTAGTAGCTGCCGGAGTCGAGGTTCTGGAACTCGAATTTGCCGTTTTCAATCCGCGTGCGCATGAGTCCCATTTCCTCGGGTATCCAGTATAATGAGTCCATGTTTGTCGGGTAGAGCTGGGCTTCGCCTTTCATCACGGGTGTATCATCATCATTAACGACTGTTCCGGACAAGGAACCCGGTGACGGGCAGCTCGTCACGTAAACGAACCAGGACTGGTAGTCGCGGACGGGGTTATTTTCTTCAGTATAGGCCGACACTGCGAACTGGCAGTTGCCTCTTTCCTTCGCGGTCCAGGTCAGGACGCCGTCTTCGCTGAGCTCGGCACCCTTCGGTGCAAATTCGAGCTTGTATTTAACAGGCGAGCCGTCGGAGGCTTCGGCCTTCATCTCGTACTTGTATTCCTCGTTGATTTTGGCTGTTTCCGGGGGATTGGTCGTGAAGCGTATGGAAAATGGCTCGACATACTTGAAGTAAGCGATGTTGGAGCGCTCGGACTCCACCCCGTTAACTACGTTAGTAACATAGAAGGAGTATTCTTTGTTCTTTTCGACATAAAGGACAGCATAGGCCATGTCGCCTTTGCGCATGCTGGAATCGCTGACAAGCTTGAACTTGGACATATCTTCCGTTTTGCTGTCAGCCATGTAGATATTGCACTTGTCGGGCCAGTCATCCCTTTCTCCGCCCGTTCTCCACATAAGCAGGGCCGCGGGCTCCGTGATTTGATAAACTTCAGCCCTCAGGTCCCTCGGGGCCTTGATTTCGTTTGCCGTCACCGCTCCAGAGGCAATGGCAAGCGTTAAAATCAGAGTTAAAAACGCTCTGAACGCGATAAAGCTTCGTTTCATTTTTTCCTCCTGGAAAAGATATAAAAAAATTGAAAAATTGTCCTGCTATCTGATTCATCGCTCTAAGAAAATTCAATTCAGCATGAGAACCTGTTTTCAATCGCGACGACTTTTATTTTCCCTTCTTACTTCAATCAACACACGAATAATTATTTGGTTGCAGAAATATTTTTTTATTTTTCCGGCAACCAATTTGGAACTTGCGTGTTGATATGATAAAGGAAATAAATAATATTTTATTCGGCATGGAATGAAGAGCAATTACACGGCACAAACGGATACGGACCTGGCGATAAAGATAGCGGCCAAGGGCAGTGATGCAGAGGCGGCTTTCAAAGAAATATACAGGAGGTATTCCCCTATGATACACGCTTATTGCATGAGGGTGCTTGACAACGAGGAACAGGCGGAAGATATTTTCCAGGACACTTTCATAAAGTTCTATCAGAATATCAAGCCTGAAGGCGACGACAAAATCAACGTGCCGGGTTTCCTCATCACAATAGCGCGCAACCTGTGCCTTAATTGCAAACGCGACAGGCGCAACAACGTCTCGCTGGATAACCTTGACTACATACTTCAGGAAACTCAAAACTACGAACAACAGGAATTGCTTGACCTTATCAAACGCTCTCTCGAGCTGCTCGAACCGGAATACAGGGAGGCATTTGTCCTTAAAGAATACGCCGGCCTGCAGTACAACGAGATCGCGAAACTGACAAACATTTCCCTGAACAATGCCAAATCGCGCGTTTTCAGGGCCAAGCAAAAAATTAAAGATATACTTCAGCCCTATTTGAAAGATTTGTCAAATTGGAACTAACCCCAAAAAATAGATGGTAATATCATGGATTACTCAAGGCTAATAAACGATTTTCTGGATGGCACTCTCGACGGGCCCGAGGAAGACGAGCTTTTCTCGAAACTGGACGAGAGCGAGGAGCTCCGCAACGAGCTGAAAGGCCAGATGGCGATCAAATCGGCCATAAAGTCAGATACTCGTGCCTTCACCCCCGCTCACGATTCGTCCTCGAAAATATTCGCGGCACTGGGGTTCGCGGCAGCCACCGCGGTCACTGCCCCCGCCGCGCCGGGCATCATCAGCCGCGTGCTCTCCTTCCTGGGGACGTACAAACAGGCTGCCCTCGGCGTGCTCGCCGGTGCCGTCGCCGCCGCATCAATCATATTCTCCGTCCTGCCCGGGCATGAGCACATCGAGGCTGTTAACCCCGCCAAAGCCCTGCCCGCCGTTTCCGGATACTCCTCTCCGCAGGCCGCTATTGCCTCCGTTTACTCCCAGGCGGCCCGCGCGGCAGAATCAGCCCCGCTTCCTGCCACGCGCGAGAGGGTCATCGTTAAATATGTTTACGTCAGCAGGGACGGCATCACAACGAGGGGCGCCGCGCCCGCCGGCACAGCTTCGGGAGCAGCATCCTCGGGAGCCGCAGCCGCCGGAGACATCGCCTCGGACGAGCATGAAAGCTTGAAAATTATCGGCCAGGGCCTCGCGAACAACATAGCTCCCGGGCGGGGCATACTCACGGCCGGGCATTCTGCCGGGCCGGTTGAAGCTCTGCCTCTGAAATTGAGCCTCAGGGGGCCCAATGGCTTATACTCTGTTTCCCCGGCCGGGCTCGGGCTCTCGATCGAGCTGAGCGGGGCGCAATACTGGTTCACGAGCGGCGGCGAGGCCAATCCCGATGCCCCCCAGACGCTGAATAACACCGGCATCACGCTTCTTTACGATCTTGGCAGCGATTTTAAGGCCGGGCTCGACATCAGGCGTGAGAACTTTTATCAGAAATATGACGGCACTGAAAGCCTGCTCGGCGGAGAAAAAGGCGAAAAGGTATATTATGCCTACGAGCAGCAGCCCAACTTCACCACAACGAGCATGGCCCTCAGGTACAGCCCCGAATTCGCCAGCCTTGGCTGGTTCTCGCCCTTCGTCCAGACTATGCTCGGCGTCAACAAGGCAGGCACGGCGATAAGGCTGATGGGCGGCACCGAGCTGCTCGGCAGCAGCCACTTCTCGTTTATTCTCGGCTACGACTACAGCTCGCTGCTCTTCAGTCATGACGGCAGATCGTACAACTCGTCAAAAACCGGCGTCCACGTGGGCGCTTCAATCAAATTTTAGCAGGCCGACGGAATGAAATTTCAACATATCATATTGGCCATGGCACTCGTCGCGCTCGCGTTTCTCGCAGATTCATGCGAGGACTCGCTCGGCATTGATAAAAACGTGCTGCGGAAGGCAATCAGCCCCGACACCACGATCAGCCTCGACACGCTTATCATGCGGGACACCATAATCATTCGCGACACTATAATTCAAACCCGCGACAGCCTGATCATCAGGAGGGACACAATTTTCCTGCCGGCCCTGCCCAAGACCATGAGAGCCAAGAGGATCATCGGCGCCTTCTATGATTATTACGATGCAAAGATGTCGCCCGACAGCATGAACATCTGGCCCTACGTGCAGCTCGCCGCCGAGGCGGTTATCGACACCACCAGCCCGATCCCGCTCGTCAATCTGAATCTCGTGCTGCGCAACGCCGATGTTAAGGCTCCGAGGCGAACCGACTACGTGCTTGAGTTCAAGGTGAAGCTTGATAAGTACATCCCTTCCTTCGAGCCCGTTGACCTCACCGGCGATGAAGCTTCGGGCAGATGGGCGCAATTCACCATGGGGGGCTACAACCTGCAGAACCGCTCTTTCGATGGTATCAATTCCTGCACGGTGATACCCTATTCCAGGCTTATCACGAAGAACGGCAAAGTGAAAACTATCGCGATCTCGTTCCTGACGACGATAGCCAACCTGCACCTGGGATATACTACTTCAATACTCAGCGGCACCATATATATTGACCTTTTCTGACGGGCTCTGCCCTGAAGATTTTCATCTGCACCCACAGATAAGAAAAGGCGGCAAAGAGATAATTCCCGATGCCGCCTTTTCGATTTTTATGGCGTTCATTCTGCCCAAGATTGATTTACTTCACTGATGCAGGCCTGAACTCTTTATCATCGAACTTCTTGTTCATCTCGTAAGTGCACTCGATTTCGATCGTGGCGCCGGGAAGAAGCTTGCGTTGAATTGAAGGCATCTTCACATCGCCTGACTGAACGTAGTTCTCATACTCATCCGAAAGATTCATCGGGCCCTGGGGAGTGTCCTCAACCTTCTCAATTCTCTTCAGCAGATAAGTGTTGGCATCGAAAAAGTAGGTCTCGTTCTTCTTCTCGGGCGAAGTCAGCTTAAGAAGGATCTCGCCGTTTTTCTTGCCGAGCACTTCGCCTGTATAGCCGAGCTCGAGAATTTTGACTTCCTTGAAAAGCACGCATTCGGACTTGATTGACTTCAGGTCGTCGCCCTCGAGTTTGTTCACTTCCGGACCCTGCGCGAACCATGCATTGGTGCCGTCGCAGAACTGGTCATTCTTGAACACGCCGAAATCCTGGCTGACTGCCATTTTACCATTCGCTGCCTTGATTACGATTGTGCCGGGCATCGACTGTGGGCCGGCACAGAGCTTTGCCTTGCCGTTCATCTCGTAAGAACTAACCTTGTTGATCGCTGCCCTGCCGCCGATAGCGTCGGCATATTTTTCGATCAATTCTTTCGCGCTCATCGATACTTTTTCCATCTTGGCAGCCTCGCCTGACTGGGGCTCGAGATCAAGATTATATTCATATACTTTCCCGAACTTCGCAAGGTCGGCCTTCAGCGATGGATCGCCCACGACGCAGATATACGCGCGCTTGGGATCGAGATACTTTGCAGAGACTTTCATGATGTCGAGCGGCGACATGTTCGTCACTCTCTTGGCGTAAGTTTCGATTTCTGAAAGCGGCTTGCCGTTGAAATCGGCATTCTGAAGCATCATCGCGATATATGATGTTTCCTCGAAGGCCATCAGGTAATTGCCGATCACGTTGTTCTTGATTCTTGCCAGCTCGTCGTTCTCGGGGCCTTTCTTGGCCAGGTCTTCAAGCTGTTCCTGGATGATCGTGATCGAAGAATCCGTCTTGTCATTCTTCACTTCCGCACCGCAGGCAAACCTGTTGGCATATTTCGAACCTGTATGATAAGCGAAAGGTGTGTAGGTGAATGAGTATTTTTCCCTGAGCGTGCGGAAGAGCCTTGCGCCAAATCCGCCGCCCATCACGTTGCCGGCCAGGCCGAGCGTCTCGTAGTCTTTGCTCGTTATGTCAACCGTCGGGCATGAAATAACGATTGATGACTGCTTCGAGCCATCCCTCGGGATAAAATACACGCCGAGGGGCATCGGCATGGGGCTGCTCACGCTGATCGCGAGTGGAGTGCCCTTCTTCCAGGAGCCGAAGGCCTTTTCGAGCATGGAAAGGATCTCTTTTTCTTTCACATCGCCGATAACAGCTATCGTCACGTTATTGGGAACGAACACTGACTTGTAATATTCCTCGCAGTCGCCTGCAGTTAGGTTCTTCAGGCCTTCTTCGGTTTTTCTCTGTGCATAGGGATGATTCTCGCCGTAAACAACTTTTTTGGCAAGAGCGCTGGCCAGGGAGCCCGAGCTGGACTTCTCGTTCCTGACTGCACCAATGAACTGCTGCTGCAGCTTGCTGAATTCATCCTTCGGGAATGTCGGAGCGAGCACGACATCTTTGAAGACGTCCATCACTTTCGGCAGGTGCTTCGTGATGCAGCTCAATCCCACGGAAACATAATCTCCGGCGGAGCTTGCACCCACCGAGGCGCCCATGCCGTCAAGTGTCTGGGCAATCTGAAGAGCGTTGCGCCTGCCAGCGCCCTTGGTCATCAGGGCCGTCATGATCTCTGATACGCCGGTCTTTTTCCCTTCCACAGAGAGGCCGCCCGGAACAAGCATGCGAATGTCTATCGTCGGCTGCTCGTTGTCCTCTATGATAAACACTTTTATCCCGTTCGTAAGGTTCTTCACCGTGTATTTCGGGAACTTGAAATCCTTTGCCGGAAGCGGCTCGGGCTGTTGATTGACGTCTGTACCTTTCTGCGCCATGGCCGAGGAAAGCACAATAAGCGTCATTACAATCAAACTCAGAAACTTTTTCATTTTTATTCCTTATTTTTATTTTATAATTCTTATTCGATATCAGAAGGACTATTCTTTATAATTCTTTGGCCAGAAAGTGATTACCGCGCGGTTGCTCGTTCCGAAGTACTTCTTGGCCACTCTCAGAATATCTTCTTTCGTGACTTTCAGGTACTTGTCGATCTCCGTGTTGATAAGCGCGGGATTGCCCTGGTAGCTGTTGTAGCCGGCAAGAGTTTCAGCCTTCTCGAGGCATCCTTTCTTTCCTGAAACAAATTGCGCTTCCTTGATGTTCTTCACTTTCTGAAGTTCTTCATCCTTAATTCCGTTCTTGAGAAGTTTCTGAATTTCATCATCCATGGTGGTTTCAAGTTCTTTCACCTTCTTTCCGGGAGTGGGCAGGGCATAAGCCATAATGATGCCGCCCTTTTCCATCAGCATGCCGCCCACGGATGCTTCCATGGCGATCTGGTCGTTGCTGACGAGCCTCTGGTAGAATCTTGAGCTTTCGCCGGCCGACATGATGTCGGTGAGCAGGTTCACTGCGTAATAGTCCGGATCGAGGATCGAGGGGCCCCTGTAGCCCAAAACGATCAGCGGAAGCTGCGCTTTCTCGTCTGTCACTTCTTCGCGTTCTTCGCCGTTCATCGGCTCATAATTGAAAGTGTTGCGCGTGGGTTCTGCTGCCCTCGGGAACCTGCCGAAATATTCTTTCACCCATTTCTTGGTCTCTGCTATGTTGATGTCGCCGCAGATCACCAGGGTGGCATTGTTGGGCTGATAGTATTTATCATAGAAATTCTTGAAATCCTGAATCGTGGCGGCGGCAATGTGGTCCTTCGAGCCGATTGTCGTCCAGTAATAAGGGGTGCCCTTGTTCAGGTGTTCGCAAAGCTTGTCGAAAAGCAGCCCGTAGGGAGAGTTTTCCCTTCTCATCTTCAATTCTTCGGTGACGACACCGCGCTGGGTTTCCACGCCCTCTTTGTCCACGTGGAGCATGCGCATCCTTTCCGATTCGATCCAGAGAGCGAGTTTGATCTGGTGAGCCGGCAGCTTCAGGTAAAATACGGTCTCGTCGTCAGACGTGTGCGCGTTCAGAGTGCCGCCCGCTTCCTCGACGAATTTGTCGATGCTTGCCCTTTTGTAGCCGTCAGTGGCCTCGAACATAAGATGCTCGAAAAAGTGCGCGTAGCCCGTTTTCGTGGTTTCCTCGTCCTTCGAGCCCACCCTGTAGTGCACCACCGTGGCCACGACGGGAGCCGTCTTGTCAACGGAATAAATCACCTGCAGGCCGTTCGGAAGGGAATCCTTCTCGAATTTGATCGGCTTCAGCTGAGCGAAAGCCGGAAGGCTGATCGCCGAGATGGCAATCATGCCCACGGCAGCCTTTACCAATTTTTTCCTCAAATTATTTGAGCGTCTCATCAACTACCCCTTAGTCTATAATGAATCCAAACAAAATTGTTTTTTTCAATTTAAATTTTACGGCCTGTTGCAGGCTTTGTTTCAAATATTCGCCAAAAATAAGCTATTTAACTGAATCGTAAGCAAAAATTTTTTTTGGCACAATAATGCTCAGCAGGGCGACCGCCAGGCAAACGTAACACAGCCACGCGCCGTGCCGCGTGTAAAAAGTCATTTCGCCGAGGCAAGCCACTTCTGCCATGATTCCTGTACGCTCGTACTCGCGTGCCCTTTTCACCGACGTACCGTCCGGAGCTATGAAACCCGTCACGCCCGTGTTGGCGCAGCGCGCAACGTAGCGCCTGTTCTCCACTGCCCTCACCGTGGCAATAAGGTAATGCTGCTCAGGGCCGGGCGTGTGGTCGTACCAGGCATCGTTCGTGATCACGGAAAGCACTTCTGCACCGTCCTTCACGAAATCGGTCACGAACTCCGGATAGACCGATTCAATGCAGATTATCGAGCCGATCCTGACGGAATCACGCCCGCGGCAGATAGTCAGGCTCGAGGCTCCGGGCCCCTTGCCCCAGGATGATATGCCCACGCCCCATTTCATCCAGTTGACCGCGAAGGTCAGGTGCTCAGCGAAGGGGAACCTCTCGGCAAAGGGCGTCAATCTCGATTTATAATATATCTGCGCGTTGCGGTAGTGCTCCGGGCCGGGATTGAGCAAGAGTGCCGAGTTGTAGGACTCGTAATATACATCGCTGTTCCCCAGCTTTTTCGATGTTTTTGTCCTGACCTCGCCGGGCTTGAAGAAGTAAACCTCGGAGAATCCGGTGAGGAGTGCCGTGCCTGTGCTGTCGAGCCACTGCTGCACAGCCGCCAGGTCGTGGGCCGAATTAATCGCGTAACCGATATAAGGCACTGCAGTCTCGCACCAGATCACGAGGTCCATGTTTCCGGCAGCTTTGCGCAGTGAGTCTTGTATGGCAACGTGCCGGTTGATCTGCTCGTAGCCGCCTCCCTCCCATTTCCGCCATGGATTCACCGCCGGCTGCACCAGCCCGACGGCCAGCTTCTTTCTGCCCGATGCCATCAGGCTCTCGTGGCTGTATTTCGGCATGACGGCCGCACCATAAGCCATTGGCCCGAGGATTATCAGGAACCAGGCCGCGGCAAGCACGGCTTTTTTGAGTTTTGTGCCGGCGGCCGGGCCCGAGTATTGAAATATCAGCCTGGCAAGCACCACGTTGGCAAGCACCACGAGGAAGCTTGCACCCCAAACTCCCGTTATGTCTATGAATTGTATCCATGTGTGATTCATTGCCTGAGTGTTGCCGAGCGTCAGCCAGGGATAAGAAAAATCGCTGAGGCTGTGCAGCCACTCGAAAGCCGTCCACATGAACGGGAAAAGCCACAATGCCCTGCCGCTGCCAAGCTTTCTCGCCGCTATGAAATACGCCCAAAAAGGCACGATGAAAAAGAAGGGGTGGACGATCGAGAGCGCCACAGCCGACATCGTCAGGTAGGGGTCTGTCTCAGCCTGCCAGCTGCCGATCCACCAGTTAGTGCCGGCATGAAAAATAAAAAAGGTTAAGTAAAGAATCGCGAAGGTATGTTTCGGCCTTTCTTCGCGCCCGAACACCAGCAGGATCGGCACGATGGCGGCAAATGCCAGAAAGAACACTGGCACCGGGGGGAAGGATAGAGCCATAAGGGCGCCGCCGAGCGCCGCGAGCAGTAAACATTTTTTTCCTGTCATTTCCATCACTCGTTGATACATATAATCAAATCAAAATTAGTGTTTTTCCCCCCTTAATATCAATCATTTTTGATCGGTTCGAAAACTCCGGGAGCCCTGCACCTATTTATTTTTGCAATTTTGAAGAAATTCATTATCTTGGATTTATTATTTTTTGAATGCAGTGCTTCTATATTAGCCCCCTAAATAATTGTACTAAATTGCAACAAATTTAGGGAGCAGA
>CAZIHB010000027.1:0-11612 GCA_964538535.1 uncultured Hyphomicrobiales bacterium
ACCAACCCCGGCCATTTCAGCTATTTTTGTGATTTTAGCCTTGTGAAAGCCTTCTGTAGAAAACACCTTCGATGCCGCATCGAGAAGAAGTTCTTTTTTCTCGTCCATAATGTCACCTCTTATTTAAAACTGAACCTTGAACCATGAACCATGATTCAGTGTTCAAAATTATTAAAATTTGTCGTTTGGTGGAAGCAATTCTTTTGATCTTAAAATGTATTAATAGAAACTTAAACTGATTGTCGCACTTGAGATAAACCTTTGTGGAATATTTCCACCGGTATTATTGAATCCTGAGTTTTTCCATGTGTATTCCGCGACCGCTCAAATGAAAATTTTGCTTTGCACCTTGACCAATATCACTTATAATTGCCCAGGCATTTTCGGGGTAGTCAAGGAGCGGGGAAAGCAAATGCAGGGACAAAAAAAGGCTTATGTTTATGCTGCTGCGACGGTGATCATGTGGTCATCCGTTGCAACGGCTTTCAAGATGACTCTCAGGCATTTTTCACCCTCGGAAATGCTTTTTTATGCATCCATCACGTCTTTGACAGTACTGGGCATGATACTTTTTGCCCGCGGTGGAATGCGCCGGGCTCTGCAGGTAAGTAAAAAGGATTACTTCCGGTCGGCCATGTTCGGATTTTTGAACCCGTTTTTATATTACCTGGTATTGTTTCGGGCTTATTCGCTGCTGCCCGCCCAGATGGCTCAGCCGCTCAATTACACATGGGCCGTAATTGTTGTAATTTTTGCATCGATTTTTCTTCGCCGGAAAATCCGGCTACTCAGCTTTATTGCGCTTCTGGTAAGTTTTTCCGGAGTGGCCGTGATTGCATCAAAGGGCAGGCTGGATTTTGCCGGCATGGCAAACTCGGCCGGGGTGATGCTCGCGTTGTCAAGCGCGATTGTGTGGGCGCTCTATTTCGTGCTGAACTTGAAAGACAAGAGGGAAGAGGTCAGCAAGCTCTTCCTGAATTTTTTGTTTGGCACTTCCTACATAATCATCTGGCAGTTTATGCTCGCAGGCGCACCCCGATTCGCGTTCAGTGCCGTGATGGGATCGGTTTTTATCGGAATTTTCGAGATGGGGCTGAGTTTTGTATGCTGGCTGAAAGCTTTAGCTCTGAGCAGAAACACTGCAAAGATCAGCAACTTTGTTTTCCTTTCTCCATTTCTTTCCTTGATTTGGATAAGTCTGATTCTGGGCGAGAAAATTTTAGCGTCAACTTTTGCCGGGCTGACGCTAATCCTTCTCGGTATGTTTATCCAGCAGCAAAGCGGCAAGCCTAAGGCTTAAGCTGCTTGAATTCTTTGTCAATGGCGCCTTCAATGCTTTTCTTGGCCAGGGAACCGAAAAGCGTTAGTTCTATATCAATCGTGACTGAATAGTCCGTCAAAGCTATTGTCCCAGAGCCGAGCTTTGAGAAAATATTAAGCACGTTTCCCTGCCAGTAAGCTGATTCGAGTAAAGCACTCAAAGCAGGATTGGGCAATAGCGAGCTGCTTATGTAATTCTTCATTTCAATGGCAGTTGACTTTGTCTGAAAGCTTCGGTTTATTTTTGCCATTACAACCTCAGAAAAATTTGGATAAGTGATAAAATTCTGTTACGTTACGTTCCCCAATAATAGCAATGGGGAAAATAATATTTTTTATTTTAACATCAAAAAGGTAAAGCATGACAATAGCCCAAAATGGCAACACAGTAAAAGTGCATTATACAGGCACTCTATCCGGCGGCGAGGTGTTCGATTCTTCCGTCGGGAAAGATCCTCTCACGTTTAAGGTAGGTGGAGGACAAGTGATATCAGGTTTTGATGATGCTGTTGCCGGGATGGCCATTGGCGAAAAGAAAACCGTTCACATCCCCTGTGCCGATGCATACGGAGAGCACGACGAGGACCTGGTTTTTGAAATTTCACGCACAGAATTGCCTGATGACCTGAATCCGCAGATCGGCGATATGCTCCAGATGCAAAACGGATCGGGGCAGGTGATTGGAGTAGAAGTATCAGATATAAACGACGAATTTATCTGTCTTGATGCTAACCATCCCCTGGCAGGAGAGGATTTAACCTTCGAAATCGAATTAGTCGAGATAGCATAGATTGAAAGCGGGCCGGAGATAAGCGCTTCGGCCCAATTTTTTTTTCTTTCCCTAAGTTCTTTTAGAATAGTGTCTTTAATCAATAGTTGATGTGTTGTTATCTGAATTTTAACTATCAGATGCAATTTTTTTCTTGCGTAGTTATTGAAAATGCCTTATTTTCGTATCGTTGTTTGAGGACAACAATTGAAAACTGAATCGCGGAAGTGGTGAAATTGGCAGACACGCCATCTTGAGGGGGTGGTGCCTTACAGGCGTGGGGGTTCAAATCCCCCCTTCCGCACTCGAAAGAAAGCCGTAACAAAGATGATATCAAGCTGTTACGGCTTTTTTTTTTGTGTGTGCCGGGAAAAGGGGAGCGGCATTGATTATTTTTCCTGGTGCCCCGGCAGAATCTTTCCGAAATAAACGAACTTGTGGCTGTTTGAAGCATAATATATAAATCAAAAAATTGACTAATTCTGGCTTAACCTTATTAAAAATGGTTATATTAGTATTTTTTCCGGGAGCATGATATGGATAGTTGCCTGAACGATAAAAACGTGTGGATCACCGGGGCGTCTCGAGGGATAGGATTGGCGATTGCAAAGAGGCTCGCGCCCCTTGCCGCAAATCTGCTTCTCAGTGCTTCTTCCGGGCGGTCATTTTCAAATATTCCGAATGATTTTGATCCGGCAAAAACTTATTTTTTGGCTGCCGACATGTCTGCTTCTGATTTTTCCGAAAAGCTCGCGCTCGGTATGAAGGAAAGAGCCGCCTCTATTGATGTGCTTGTGAACAACGCCGGTACAGCCAGGTTTGATGATCTGGTCAACCTGAGCATATCAGATTTTGACCGAATGCTTTCGGTTAACCTGCGCGGTGCTTTTATCGCCATCAAGGCGGTTTTGCCCTCGATGATTAAAAGAGGCAGCGGTGTAATCGTAAACATAGTTTCCGGCGCGGCTGTGAAAGCATACAGGGGATCTTCTGTTTATGGTGCAACAAAATCAGGACTTCTGGCTATGAGCAGGTCACTGCGTGAGGAAGTCAGAGAACACGGAATAAAGATAATTGACATTCTGCCGGGGGCTGTTGCCACCGGGATATGGGATGAGCAATCGCTTCAAGTGCACGGCGGAAGGATGATTCAGCCTGATGATATTGCCCAGGCCGTTTTATCATCAATTGAATTGGCACTGACTTCCAATGCCTTGATTGAAGAGATGATAATAAAACCTGCCGGCGGCGACTTGTAATCTTTAGCCTTTATTCTCTTGCAGGTGAGTATAAATTGATGGCAATGAGCTGCCAGCGTCCTCTTTCCCACGCAAAATAAAGGTTTTTCACGGCTTCAGTGCCGGTGGCCGAAAGGGCTGCACAAATTGAGTTTTCCGCCTCGACGAGCCTCAAATATTCCGGACGTGAGACATTCTCGCCCATAGTTCGCTTCGATTTTTTATAGATTTTCGATAATTTTTTGTCTTTTGCAGTCGCGGTGCCAATAAAAATGCCCGTTTTGCCGCACTCATTTTTTCTGCTGCCGATCTCGGGCTGATCGCTGCAGACCATATCTCCGGCAAAGATTTTTTTCAGGTCTGAAAGATATTTTCTCTCGCCGTCATCAATGGTAACGGTCGCAAGGGGCAGAACGTTTTTCAGCGATTGAGTTTTGATAACAACGGGAATTTTCCCGGATTTGCTGATGACGTAAAGGCCGAGTTTCTGATTTATAAAAGAATCCACCGCTGCCGTGCCATTGATTATCCCTGCGAGCATCTCCCTCGTGAAGGATTTTAGCCGGCCAAGCTCGGGCGGAACGGCTTCCGCGATTCCCGGGTTCAGTGCAGTGGGGGATACATAGAGCACCCATGCAGTATTGATTCTGGTCTTTTGCATTATCGTGTCGCGTGCGGCAACAGCATCTCTGACTGATGGGTAAAGTCCGATTCCAACCCTGTGCATCTTTCCGATATTTGTTTCTGCTTCATAAATTTCGGATAAATAGCCCTGCTTCTTAACTATTTTTCTGAGTCTTTCAGCATTTGCTCTGTGTGCCATGGATCCGACAATAACAGTGTAGTTGAAGTCGTACGCGCGGCATTCAGATAGTATCCCGGCGAGAATCAGAACCGCCAAAGACGGCAAAACAGTCTTGTAAACCGATATTTTCAGGCGAATCAAGAAATTCATAATTTCAAACAATATAACTGATTAAAGCAGATAAACACTTTAGAACTCAATATTAGTAAAACTTTGCCTGCCCGCAAAGAAAAAATTTGAAAGCCGATTTGGGTTATGCCGCGAAAGCAAGAACAGCCCTTTCTTTTGAAAGCTCTCTTTTATTGACTCGAATAATTTTCTTAAATTTGAAAGTTTGAACAAATTGAATTTTAGGAAAAATTGTAAAAATATACTATTTAAGTAATTGGAAGAGAGACGGAACAGTATGAATCTTTACTTCAAAAACATCAGGGTGGTGAATCCTGCAACCAATACGGACGAGGCTGTGAACCTTTGGATAAAGGACGGCGTGATTGCTCATGCCTCGAAGGCAGAAGCATCAATCGACCAATCAACATCAACAATTGACGCGTCATCCTACGTGTGCGCGCCGGGTTTGTTCGATATGCACGTGCATTTCCGCGAGCCGGGCGACGAGGGCAGCGAGACGCTCGAAACCGGGGCAAACTCTGCGGCAAATGGCGGTTTCACGGGCGTTGTCTGCATGCCAAATACCCTTCCGGCCATTGACGACGTGACAGTTGTTGAATATATCAAAACGAAATCGAAGGATTTCATGATCGACCTGCACGTCTCTGCAGCGATCACCAAAAAGCGCGAAGGCGAGTTCATCACACCCATGATCGAGCTGAGCGATGCCGGAGCATTGATGTTCACCGATGACGGCCGCGCCGTGATGAGCTCTGAAGTGATGCGCAGGGCTTTTGATTTTTCATCTTCCCGTGACCTGCTGATCTCCCAGCATTGCGAGGACCACGGCCTGACGAAAGATTTTGCCATGAACGAGTGCGTCCTGTCGTATAAACTTGGCCTCAGGGGCTATCCCGATGTGGCAGAAGAAATTATTGCTTCAAGAGACGTAAAGCTTGCCGAATACCTTGGCAATCGCCGCTATCACGTCTCGCACGTTAGCACGGCCGGTGCCATCAATATCGTGCGCGAGGCAAAGAAGAAAGGAATGAGGGTTAGCTGCGAAGTAACCCCGCATCATTTCAGCCTCTGCCATGATGTTTTGGTTGAGTACAACACGAACCACAAAATGAATCCTCCTTTGAGAAGCCAGGATGATGTAAACTCGATAAAGGAAGCCCTTCGTGACGGCACTATCGATTGCATCGCCTCAGACCACGCTCCGCACGAACTCCACGAGAAGGATGTGGAATTCGAGAAAGCCCCGTACGGCATTGTAGGCATGGAAACATCCTTGGGCCTGGCTTTGACAAATCTGATGCATACGGGAGTGCTCACGCTGAATCAGATTATTGAAAAAATGTCTGTCAATCCGCGCAAAATACTCAATCTGCCTGCAGTTGAAATTAAAGAAGGCGTGGCTGCCAATCTTACAATTTTCGATCCGAACGAGGAATGGACTGTCGATAAGAAATTGTTCCGTTCAAAATCAAAAAATACGCCATTCGACGGATTCAAACTTAAAGGCAAACCGAAATACGCTATAAATAAAGGGCTTTGCGTTGAGTGCAAATTATAGGCAATATTAGCCATTTTTTTCGTTTTTAGTACTAAGAAAAGAATTATCCGGAGGCAATTATGAGCAAGAATATGCCGAATCCGTTCAAGAAAGTCCAAACCGACGATTTGGACAAAGAGCAGGCAAAAATGCTTAAAGATATGTTGACAAAAGAGATATTGAAGAAGATCGAGCGACGGATAGAGTCTGAAGACGAAAACATAATGAAGGCGCTAAAAGGTATGATTGAGGATGAGAAAAAGAAATAATCGTAATGCAATATAATCTGCATTATGTAAACCAAGAAATGGAAATAAATGATATAATCCGAAGCCCTGCCTTCCTTGCAAGGCGGCTTCGGATAAAATTTTTAGGTTTTATAGCCTAAAAGGCCTAATTTTGTCAGTAAATTCATATTGATTGTTCGATAATTTTACGAGTAAAACAATGAAAAATTTTCTTAACGCACGATTCGCATTGGTTTGCGGCATGATAGCACTCGCTGCTGCTTCGAGATTTTTGCCTCATTCGCCGAACTTTTCGCCGATCATGGCAATGGCTCTTTTTGCGGGCGCATACCTTAGCAACAAGAAACTTGCTTACGCGATTCCTTTGATTGCAATGTTCGTGACCGATATTTTCCTTGGTTTCCACAGCGCCATGCCTGCGGTATATCTTTCTATGGGCCTTTCGGCATTTCTCGGCGTGAAATATCTTAACAAAGTTAACGCCTTCAGGGTGATCGGCACTTCTTTTGCCGGTGCTTTGATCTTCTTCGTTCTCACGAACCTTGCCGTGTGGATGACAAGCGGAATGTATGCAATCAATTTATCAGGACTCGTGAATTGCTATGCAATGGCTATTCCATTTTTCAGAGATACTCTGGCAAGCAACCTGATCTGCTCGGGAATGTTTTTCGGTGCCTTTGCTCTTGCAGAAAGGTTTGTTCCGGCACTCGCCGAAGCCCGCAACTGATTGATCAGGATAATTGTTTGATAGCTTAAGAAGAAGAATTGTTTGATTCAGCCCCGGTTCTGCCGGGGTTTTTTGTATCAGTATGACTGCTTTAACAGCTTGAAAAATAATATTGACAGGTCCGATATACCCTTTGCTGCCTGCTCTTTCAAATGCAAAAAAAAAGCCGGCCAATGCAGAGCAAAGGCCGGCTATGAATATCAGATCAATCATTATGCTTTCTGGATTTGAAAAATCCTGAAAAGGTCGAGATTGCTTTGCTTGCAGCGCTTATCGTTCTATCGACGGGTGAGGAGACTTTTCCGATAATGTTTTGAATCAGCCCGTTTACCGGTTCGATAATATTAAAGACTGACTCAACCCTTCTCTCCACCCTGTCAAGCGATTTCTCCGCCTGCATGCTCATGCTGTCTATGTGTTCAAGGGAATCAACCGCCTTGTTGCTCAGCTGGTTGACTTCCTCAAGGGATTCGACAATTTTGCGTTTTAGTTCCGAAAATTCGTCGAGAGTAACGAATGCCCTATTTTTGAAATCACTGATATCCACGGTGATTTTATTTATGGCACCCGTGGCCTGGTTTATCATTTTCATGGCGTTAATAATCGAAATCACCGCGAACACGGAGAGAATTGTTAACGCTATCAAAGCGATAATAGCCGCAATTATAAGCAGGTCACTCATATATACCCTGCCTACATTTCTGCAACATCATCTTCGCCATGTGTGCGAAGCTCGGACTTGAAGGCATCAGCGCTTGCCTTTGCAGCCTCGCGCAGCGTGTCGATCTTTTCCTGAACCTGCTCTTTCGCGGAGGATGCTTTCGTTCTTGCATCCTTCAGCACGTTCTCGGCGCTCGAAAGCAGATCTTCAGCCTGGCGGCGTGCTGATTCGATGATGTTCTGAGCTTTCTGTTTCCCTTCCTGATAGGTATGGGAAACGGTCTCTCCCACGTTCTGCTCCACTTTTTTGTAGTAATCTGATGCTTTGCCATACATATCCGTCGTCGTGCTGGCAATATCTTTGCGAAGCTCGGCCCCGCTTTTGGGAGCAAGCAGCAATGCCGTGATTGCTGCGGCCACACCGCCGATAAGTGCACCTACTACTAAACCTTTCGTGTAATCCTGATTGTTGCTCATGATAAATTCTCCTTTTTTTTTACCAATTTTCTTCCAAATCAATAGGTTTATTCTGGGAAATCAAAATCTTTTCCGCAAAGTCCCTGACAGCTCCCCTGCCACCGTTGAATTGCGAAACGTAATCAACCAATGACAGCACACTGCCGGCCGCGTCAATCGGGCAGGCGGAAACGCCCGCGAGCTTCAAAGCTTTAATATCATTCACGTCGTCGCCTATGTAGGCAATATTCTCGAGAGTGCCACCGATTTTTTGTGCTAATTCGTTAAGGGCTCCTGTCTTGTTACGGCAATCTATTATTATGTGCTCAATTTTCAGCTTTTCCGCGCGTTTGCGTGCAATTTCTGAGTTCTCGCTTGTGATTATAGCTGTGGCAATGCCGGCCTTGTGCAGTAGTGTTATTCCCATCCCGTCTCTTGTCGAGAAGCGCTTCAAAGCCTCGCCCTCGGCCGAATAGAACATTGACGCGTCGGTCATAGTGCCGTCAACATCCATCGCAAGGAGTTTTATTTTTTCCAGTTTTTCGTTAAGCTCTTTTGTATTCATTGGGGTTTCAGTATTTTTGATTTTCAAATTTTGACGGTTTGAACAATTGAAAAGAATCAACCATCGAAATATAAGAGAATAAAGAATATGTGCCAAATTTATTGGATTAAATTGTGAAAAAAAAATATATAAACATCTTCCTGGCCATCCCCGAAGAGGATTACGAGATGGCTTATGCGGCATTGATGGATCTGCCTTTCTGCGGGATCGAGGAAAAGCTGGACGAGCTTATCCTTACCTTCGAGCTGGACAATTGGAATGACAGCCTGAGAGATGAAATGCTTGCTCTATTGAGCGATGTCAATCCGGAAATTGAGATCAGAAACGAAGAAATCTTCGGGGATAAAAACTGGAATGAGGAATGGGAAAAATCCGTCGATCCGATCATTGTTTCCGAAAAAATCGCCATAACCCCCGAGTGGCATGCAAAGGAGATGGATAACGAGATCAAAATCATTATCAATCCAAAGATGAGCTTCGGCACCGGGCATCACGCCACAACAAGGCTCTGCGGCAGGATAATGGACCGTATTGTCGTTCCGGGAAGTTCATGGATTGATGCCGGGACCGGCACGGGTGTTCTTGCCATTCTTGCCGTGAGGCTTGGCGCCAAATATTGCTATGCATTCGATAATAACGAGTGGTCAATTGATAACGCAAAAGAAAACGTCGAGTTGAACGGCGTGGCAGATAAAATTGACGTGGAGCAGGCAGACATCGATCTGATCGAATTGCCGGAGACGGATGCCATAGCTGCAAACCTGTTTATTCACCTCGTCAACAGCGCGCTTCCAAAATTTTATAAAGCACTCGAGAAACGTCATGGAGATCTGGTTGTTTCCGGTATTTTGAAGTATGACCGCGAAATCGTTGAAAACAATGCGGATAAAGCCGGATTCAGGCTGGTGAGCTCGATGGTGGAAGATGAATGGGTGGCTTTCCATTTCAAGGCCGACAAAAAATGACGAAGAGAGTCGCGGGGCTGGATATTGGCACAAACACCATACTGATGCTGATAGCAGAAGCTGGTGATGACGGCCACCTGAACGTGATTGCCGATTGCCATGATATTGCCAGGCTGGGTGAAAACCTTCGCCGCACGGGAGAAATTTCGGTCGAAGCCGCCGCAAGGGCCGAAGCCGTCCTTGGAAGGTACAGGGCCATATGCCTGGATTCGGGAGTTACTGATATAGTGGCTGCCGGCACGAGCGCGATGAGGGATGCCCGGAACGGCAAAGAAACAGCTGATCGGCTGAGCCGGGTTATCGGCTCAGATATTCAGATTATCTCCGGGGTGGATGAGGCAAGGCTTAGTTATTTCGGATCTGTTGAGGAATCCCCTGCCTCACTGATTGATATCGGCGGAGGCAGCACGGAAATAATTTCTGGATCAGAAGGCAGGATCCTTAACAGGGTGAGCCTCGATGTCGGGGTCGTGAAAGTGACCGAAGAAGTTATGCCGGAGCATCCGCCGGCACCTTCAGATATTGTTGCGGCTCGAAAAATGATATCGGGATACTTCTCCTCTCTCTCTCCGGATTTTCTGAGCGGCAGAATGTATGCCGTGGCAGGCACACCGACAACGCTGGCGCAAATTGCTCTCGGGCTTGATTATTATGATGCCGGAATGGTTGAAGGATACTCTATGAAGCTGAGCCAGATCGAGCAGATTGCGCATCTTCTGCAAAGCATGGAGCTCGTCGGAATTATCGAAAAATGGAATATACATCCGCAGCGGGCAGACGTTTTGATTGCCGGAACATTGATTCTCGAGGAGGCTATGAGGTACTTCTCGGTGCGGGAGTGCACAGTAAGCATCAAAGGGCTCAGATACGGGCTCGTGAAGGAGTTTTTGGCTGAAGGCAGGTAAGATTGCCTTCGGCCATTCACAGCTCTCAAAATCGATTTACGGGGAGCTTGGCTGCATTTTTACTGTCTTGCTGATTTGGTGCTTATCCAGGCTGCCGGAGCAATGTTAAATTTTCCCGGAATAATTATGGCTAAACCAAGCAATCGAGTGTGGCGCGCCAGCCCGCTGCTTTTTTTATTGCCTGTAAATCGGTCTTTTCGCATGGATTTATACATTTTTGCGGACCAGCGAAGAAATTCTGCATAAATATAAAAATAAGTTTGCAGGATAGAACAGTTATTGTGTTATATTTGTAGTTGTGGTTTTGAAGATAGAATTTGTTCTTTGTATTTTTTGATTTTGATAAGTAAGAAGACTAGTATTTGAAGAGATTTTCCAGATCCGTCCGAGCATCAGAAGCGTTAGATTTATCACAGGCAAACTTGAATAACCGCGTTTAAATCAGTAAACAATTCAATAATTTTAAAAAAAAGAAAAAAAAATCTTTGGAAATAAAATTAAACTAATTATCTTACATTTAGAATTATTGATTTTTTGATTTTGTATTTTATGCTCTGATTTATTGCAACAATCAAAAATGATTCAGAGAGAGTAAAATGCAGGGCAAAGGCAAAGAAATTCCGTATCAACAGGGGGATTGACGACGCCTTTAGAAAGAACATAGTTGTATTTTTTGTTATAGTTTTTTGGGATTTAGGTTTTATGAATATCTATGTTGGTAATCTGTCTTATAGAACTAAAGAAGAATCTATAAGAGCAATCTTCGAGCAATTCGGTGAAGTACTTTCCGTGAAACTCGTTAGCGACCGCGAAACTGGCAGGATGAAAGGTTTTGGCTTTGTTGAAATGGATGACGAAGCCGGCGCAAAAGCAATACAGAACCTCAACGACCAGGAATTGGATGGTCGTAACCTTAAAGTAAACGAAGCACGCCCACGCGAGCCCCGTTTTGAAAGAAGGCCTTATCGCGGTTAATATACTCGTCGAGTGGCTTTAAATTCTTTTCAAATTGATTTCAGTCCCCCTGTTGGTATGGATGGCCGTTCGAAAGAACGGCTTTTTTTTTTATTTGTAAACGAAATTGCCGGACTTATTGCTTTGTTATTGTGCCGAATGTTTTTATATTAACATTGATTTAGTGCAATCCAACAGCCGGTTTAACAATTTTGAGGTCTATATGAGAAAGCTTTTTATTCTTCTTTTATGCTCTATCGCTGTTATTACTCAATTGAACGCCGCAGAGACAGTGCTGCGGAACTATAACCCAAAGAGTAATCTTCAGTAT
>CAZIHB010000028.1:0-11566 GCA_964538535.1 uncultured Hyphomicrobiales bacterium
CTCATCCAAGGGGAACGGCGCCGATCTGAGCGGCAGCCTGATAAATGCCGACAAGCCTGTCGCCGTGCTTTCCGGCAACCAGTGCGCGAACATACCCCTGCTCAACCCCGGCAGCGGCTACCTTGCAGAGATGGAACAACCCGTCAGGGCCTGGGGCAAAGCCTTCCATATCCCAAGAGTTTTCGGAAGGAAGAAGGGCCCGGTGCTTCGCGTTTTTGCTGTCTCGCCCGACACGAAGGTTTACCTGAACGGCTACGTGCTCGGCACGCTGAATGCCACTGACGGCTCGGCTGCGAAAAGCTTTATCGAGACCAGGGGCATGATCGACAACGGCAACAACTCCGTGATCACGGCCAACCGGCCCGTTTCGGTCACCATGTACAACACGGGTTCCGCCGAGGACGGCTCGCCCGAGCCTCAGGGTGCGCCATTCCAGATGGTGCTCGCGCCGACGGACCAGTATCAGTCCGATATTGAATATGCCATCCCCGGCAACCAGCTGGGCATGAAGTTCGATTATAATTACATCAACATAGTTTACGAACTGGAACCGAACGGCGCGCCATCCGACAGCATCAAACTCGGCATAGTGAACGGCGACAATGTGATCTGGCAGATGCTGGGCCAAATCTCCTCCGTCACTTACGAGAAATTCCGCGTTCAGGCCGACGGCAAGGATTATGGCATGGCGATAATCAAGATGCCCGCCTACGGGCAGTTCCGCCTGAAATCCCCCAAGCCCGTCATGGCCTACGTTTACGGCTTTTCGGAGAACGGCTCATACGGTATGCCCGCCAGCATTTGCACGAGAGAAGTCAACAAATCCGATAAATCAGCCCCCATCCCCACCTGGAGGACCGATTGCGACGGCACGGTCACAGGCACCGTGGTGGATATGCCTGACGATCCTGCCGGAAGGTCGAACCTTACGGACCCGATATACGGCTCTGTTGTCAGCTTCAACTACGACAAGGAATTCAGCCAGATATTACCCGGGCAGACCTCAAGCGCGAGCTTCACGCTAAGGGTCAGAGAAAAAGACAAAGATGCCCGCGCGATGATCACTTTCAGGGATCTGGCCGACAACGACACATCGGTCGTAATTGAATACAGGGCCCCGAAAATTTCAGCTCTTCCCGGCTATCACGATTTCGGCTTCGTAAAGAAAAACACCGTGGTATATAAAGACATAGTATTGAAAAATGAAACCCCCGAGCCGGTCAGGCTGAGCAGAGCCGGCATGAAATACGGCAATCAGGGGTTCTCCGTAGAGAGCATACCTCAGGCGGACCTGGCACCCGGGCAGACAGTGACGGCGAAAGTGAGATTTCAATCACCCGTGAAGGGCCGATTTACCGATTCTCTCGGCTGCGGCAACGACTGCATTTATTTCTTCAAGACGAAGCTTGAAGCCACGACGGGCAGCAGCGAGATAAACGTGTCCGACCCGGCCTTCGGCGACGTCACGGTGGGCACCGCCGATTCGGCAATCGTGAAAATAAATAACACCGGGCTGGCCGAGCTCGTGATCACAAGTTTTATCGATTTTGCAGATAAGCAGACTTTCCGCGCGGATTTCGGGCGGGCAATCACCCCGGCGGAACCATTAGTTATCCCGCCGCAGGGCAGCTTCCTTTTCAAGGTCTTCTTCACTCCCTCCGTGGAAAAGGAGTTTCACGACAAGCTGATATTCAGCAGCGACGCCGACCTCTTCGACAGCATCGCCGTGATTGACGCGCGCAGCGTGAAGCCCGGACTGCTTTCCAAATCATTCGACTGGGGCAGGAAAAGAATTTTCCGCCAGGACTATCCCTCGGGCCCCTATCCCGGCGACAGTGAAATAATCAGGCTTGAGAATGCCGGGTCGAAACCGGTTGTTGTGGCTTCGGTCATCATCGAGGAAGATCAAAACGGCTCCGCTTTCCGCTTCGACAAGTCAAAACTCGAGAACCTGACTCTCGACCGAGGCGAAAACGTCACGGTGCCGGTTGATTTCTTCCCGACCGAGCTTGGCGAGCATTCACTCGTTATCGCGTACGCCGACAATGCCGGCAACAAGCATAACACGAGGACCAGGCTGTCAGGGACCGGAGTGGCCCCGATGATAGCACCGGCAGATTTTTCGTTCGACACCACGCTTATTAACGCGCCTTACGACGTGCGATCCAGGATGATCAGAATTTCGAATCTCAGCCGCGAGGATTGGCCGCAGGCCGACACACTGAAAATCACCGGTTTCGAATCGGAGCCCGCGGGCGCGATTTCGTTCGCTGATGAACCGGGCACGGCAGCATTCAAGATTGACACAAAGAATATTGACTTCCCGGTGCTTATCCCACCCGGAGAATTTATTGACATTCCGGCCGAATTTTCTGCAAGAAAGGAAGGAATAAACTCCGCGAGCCTCGTGATCAGATCGGATGCTTACACGACAGACTCCCGGAACGCGGCAATACCGCTCTCCGGCACCGGAATAACACGAGTCGTTTCTTTCGGCGACGGGGAAGCCTCCACCTGCATATTTACGAGCGACACGATCGTCTGCAGGCTGAAGAACAACGGCTCGAAGCCTGTGCAAATCAAATCTCTCAGCTTCGAGAATATTGAAGAAGAATTTTCTTTTGCCGATCCGGAGCTGACAGGCGGATTCCCGATTGAGCCCAAATCCTCGAGAGACATCAGAATCGTATTCAGGCCAAAGGCAAAAGTGGATAAGGCCGTGAGGCTCGTCGCGGAAACAGACGAAGCCAAGGGTGACCTGATCAAAGCCACGGCCACGGGCAGAACACTCCTTGTCTCGAGGAACCTGAGCCTCAATCCGGTGAGCAGAACAGCCGCCGTCGGCGAGAACGTGGATTTCAGGCTGATAATGGAATCAGGCGAAAACATACGCCCGTTCTCCATAAAAGAGTTCAAAGTGACGGTGGATCACGGCACGAGCTGGCTGATACCTCTTCTCGACAAGATAGAGCTCGGCCCGGGAATGCAGGGGCATTTCGAGATCTCAGACGGCTCGGTCAGGGACGACGGCGGCTCGTTGAGCATGGAAATCAAATCAATCGCCGGCGAGGCATTCGATATTGACGGCGAGATTGTGAAGATTCCGATGTATGTGGCCCTGCCCGAAACAGACGACAGCAAAGCCAACGTGAGCATATCACTCTCGGGAATAAACACCACCTGCGTATCCGTGGCGCCCGCCGAATCGCGTATATCCATCCTGCCCGTCTGCGGCGGCATGATCAGAAGAATCACGACGAGCGGCGTTAAATACGGCCTGGCGCCCGTTTTGCCGAACCCGGCCGGCAGGCAGGGCGCGGAAGTGAAATTTTCCATTGGCATTGACGGCCCGGTTAATATCAGAATATACAACGCCTCGGGCACGATAGTCGCCACACCAGTCGATGAGGTGCTTAACGCCGGTACGTACGGCTTCGCGCTGCCCGTTCAGAACATGAGCAGCGGCGTCTATTTCATTCGGTTGAGTTCAGGCCCGTTCATGGCCACCGAGCGCGTCTTGATAGCAAAATAAATATTTGACATGATACCCGGGATAATTGCCTCGGGCGAGAGAAAGCCACTCATTCTCCCTCAGCATCTTCTCTCACCCGGGGCTTTTTTTATTCCTGCCGGCCGGGCGCCGGCGGAAGCTACTGCCATGGCGAGATTCGGGCCCGCCCTGCCCGCGCATCGGCCCTGTTTATCAAAAACCGGTGCCGCTGCGGATTTTTTTCCGGCGTCAGCTTCAAATAAATTAATAATTTTGGATATTCGTCCGGGTAAATACGGAGATGAAAGTTTTTATTCACCGGTAAGTTTTTGAGATTTTTCGTTGGTTAATATGGGCATCAAGACAGGGAAAATAATCTTCGCGGCAATGGCAATAGCTTTTATGTCCGTCTTCCAGCCGATCAGGGCTTCGGCAGAGAAAATTCTTATTCCGATGGACCTCTCGCAGACAGACCACCTGAAGGCCTACGGCATAACGTACTGGGTGCTGACGGCAGGCAGCCAGGCAGACTGGCTGCTGAACTACAGGGGCGGCTCGTTCATGATGGATTATTCCGAAAAAATTGCCACCGAGTGCCGAATCAGGGGCGTGGCTTTCGAAAGCATATCAGACGGGGCTGCCACGGAAATCCTGAAGCAATGCCAGGATGAAAACGTCAACATGGACGTCGTGAAACTCGAGAAGGCCCCCAGAATAGCAGTTTATGCCACGCCGGGCGCGCAGCCGTGGGACGATGCCGTCCGCCTCGCGCTTAACTATGCCGAGATCAAGCATGATATTATCTGGGACGAGGAAGTGCTAAAGGGCAAGCTGGCCGATTATGACTGGGTGCATCTCCATCATGAGGACTTCACGGGCCAATACGGCAAATACTGGTCGGCATATTCAATGCAGCCTTGGTACATCCAGCAGGTGGAGATAAACGAGAGCATGGCCAAAAAGCTCGGCTTCGCCAAGGTTTCGGACATGAAGAAGGCCGTTGTGCTCAAGCTGCGCGAGTATGTTGCCGCGGGCGGGTTCATGTTCGCCATGTGCAGCGCCACCGACACTTACGACATAGCGCTCTCCGTGATGAAACTCGACATCTGCGACGCCATGTTCGATGGTGACGGCGCTGACCCCTCCGCCAATTCAAAGCTCGATTACTCGCAGACCTTCGCGTTCGAGAACTACAAGCTTCAGATGGACCCTTATATTTATGAGTTCTCGGATATTGACGTCGGCCCGACCAGCCTCAGCAATCCCGATGCGGACTACTTCACGCTTTTTGATTTCTCCGCAAAGTATGATCCCGTGCCGACCATGCTGACGCAGTGCCACGTGAACGTCATTCACGGTTTCCTCGGGCAGACGACAGCCTTCCGCAAGAGCCTTATCAAGAAAAACGTGCTGATCCTTGCCGAACGCCAGGGCACGGACGAGGTGAAGTATATTCACGGGAACGTCGGCCGCGGCACATTTACTTTCTATGGCGGTCACGACCCGGAGGACTACCGCCACGCCATCGGCGATCCGCCCACCGACCTCTCGCTTTTCAAAACTTCGCCCGGGTACAGGCTGATACTTAACAACGTGCTATTCCCCGCGGCCAAGAAGAAGACACAAAAAACATAAGATTAATGTATTTTGAATTCACTCCTGTTTGGGTATATTTGCCAAGTTTTATTACTTAAATTTATGAAGATGATAAAAAAAATAATTTATAACTCCATTCTGTTATGCGCGGTCTTCATTGCCATGCAGGTATCGGCCCGCTCCGAGTATGCAATCTCGGTGCCCGACACGGCGGTGCCCCGCGACGGCAAGACTCACCTGCTGCCCGTCTCGGGCAGAATTGACGGCTCCGGCACTTCAATGAGGATCAAACTCAGGTTCAATTCACTTTGCATCGATGTCAAGAAAGCCGTCGGCGGCGAGGGCTATCTGATCAAAGATGAAGCACCGGCTTTCAGTCAGAACCTTAGCACACTTACAGACGCCTGGTGCGAGGTCTCATCAGCGAACTTCGCCACAGGCGGGGGGCTGCTCTTCGCGCTCGAGGTGGAGGCTCTCGCCGGGCCTGATTCACTCACAATTGTCTCGCCCGACTCCCTGATTATCGATGGCACACCGGCAACGGCATCATTCAGGCAGGGCCTGATCAACGTTGGCACACCGAACGCCATACAGGAATACCCCGAGGGGATATACCTCAACTACCCCAACCCGTTTTCCTTCAAAACAAAATTCAGTTTCAACATATCCAATCCCGGCAAGGTCAGCTTCAAGTTCTATTCAGCAGGCGGCAGGCTCGTTTTCTCTATTCCCGAGGACCACAACGCCACGGTTGATTACTACGTCAGCGACTATAGCGGAACGATAATAAACAACCCGGCAGATTTCAATTTTCCGAAAGGAAGCTACGGTATGGAGCTTTACCCGAAACACTGGGATTTTGCCAGCGGCCCCTACTACGTGATCATGGAAACATCAAAAGGAAAATATTACGGCAACTTTGTCTTTCAGAAATAATCATGTTAACAACGCACGGATTTTGATTTGAAAAAACTTGCTCTTATCGCGCTGGCTTTAATTATATCATTTACCGCGGCCTTTGCCGGTTCCGACAGCCTGCACAGCATGAGAATGCAGATGAAGAACTCGGAAGGCAGGGAATTTTGGCTGTGCTTCATGAAGAACTACGAGGAATCGAGGAACAACAGGGAAGCCGAACCTCTGATGCTCGAGTTTTTCATCACTTCCGAGAAGGATGCCGAAGTATTTATCGAGATCAAGAGCCTCAACTTCAAAAAATCGGTTGACATCAAGGGCGGCACAGTGGAAAACGTGAAGATCACTCCCAATGCCGAGATGAAATCCTTCGAGATAATCGAGCAGTCAATGGCAATCCACATCACGTCCGATAACCCCGTGACCGTTTACGGGCTCAGCCACATGCATCAGACCACCGACACCTATCTCGCGCTTCCCGTTGAAGTGCTCGGCACGGAATACAGGGCCATGTGCTACTCCATGTCCGAGCCCCTGATGCCGGAATTTGCCGTGATCGCGACTGAGAACAACACTATAGTTGAAATAAACCCCACCGTTGAAACGGCCATGGGGAAAAAAGCAGGTGAAACCTTCACCGTCACTCTCAACAAGGGCGATGTTTACCAGGTATCATCCAAGCTGGCAAGGCTGAATCGGCTGAAATGCGATCTGACCGGCTCCATGATTAAATCGAATAAAAAGATTGCCGTTTTCAGCGGGCACATGTGCGCCTACGTGCCGGCCGGGCCGCCGCGCATCATGGCCTGCAATCACCTTATCGAGCAGATGCCGCCCACGAACACCTGGGGAAAGCATTTTTTCGTCGGAAGGTTCGAGAAGAGGTCTTTTTACACTTACAGGGTGCTGGCCAACTACCCCAACACCAAGGTGTTCGAGAATTCACAGCTTTTGCAGACACTCGGGCCGGGTGAGTTCCTGGAGAGGAACAGCGACAGAAGCATACAGGTATCTGCAGATAAGCCAGTGCTCGTCTCTCAGTATTCCCAGGGATTCAATAACAAGGATTCCATCGGCGACCCGATGATGCTTCTCGTCTCGCCGACACAGCAATTTCTGAAACGATACAGGGTGGTTACGCCGATCAACGGTGATTGGGACCACTACCTCAATATAGTCGTTCCAACGGTTGCCATCAGGACTTTCAGGCTCAACGGCGAGCCGGTGGACACGGCGAAATTTGTTCAGCTCGGGCTGAGCCGCTATTCCATCGCCTACCTGAAGGTTCCCTTCGGCTCTCATTCCGTCACATGCGATCTGCCTTTCGGGCTGTATTCATACGGCTTCGGCTATAAGGACGACGCCTTCGATGCCTACGGCTCGATGGGCGGGCAGTCATTCATCGAGTATGAACCCGCGAAAGACACGCTGCCCCCGATGGCAGAGCAGAAGTATGACAACGGCTTCAAAATAATTTTTCGTGACGACAGGGTGGATGACGCGGGCATCAAGGAGCTGAACGTGCTCGATAATTCCGGAATTGACATAACATATTCCTCGATTTCCGAGGGGCAGCCCCAGCTGGCCGTTGATTTCAAGCCTCTCGGCTCAACAGCCCGCGGACGGATGCTCCTCCAGATTAAGGACGCCGCGTTGAATTCGGCTATTTACACAGTATGCTATTCCCTCGACAGGAAAACAGGCGATTTTTCTTTCTCGCTCTCTGAGGGAAGCACAGCTGACTGCATTCCCGATCCCGGCTGGCTTGTGGGAGGATTCCTGAAGTACTCGGCATTTTTCCATTCGCCCGACTTCTCAAAATCGGGCGGCATAGCTGCAAAAGGCAAGTTCTCTTCAGCAGTCGGTTCCGGCGGGTATTTCGGCGTCCTTCTTTCACGCGAACTAAAGCCATCCGTCATCGGCACTCTCAGTCTTTCAATCGAGAATTACGGCGGAAAAATTTCCGCGCCCGATTCCGTGATGACGCACATTCGCGACACTCGCACAGGCGAGCTGAAATCATTCCAGGAATCTGCCGAGATCAAGCTTTCCGGCATATTTTTCCATTTATCAGCCATGGGCGAATATCATTTCAAGAGTCATCTCTACGCCCTTGCCGGGCTTGAGCTCTGCTTTGCCGGGTCAAAATCCGTTGATTACACGACGAGGATACTCCGCCCGAATGATTTCACCTATTCGAACGGCCGGAAAGTCATCACGCCGGCGGGTTCACCCGATATGCTCAATTCTTTGAAATCGGCAAGGCTGGACGGATTTGCAGGCATCGGCTTCAATTATCCCGTGAATTTCCGTCTTAATGCCTTTGCCGAAGGAATTTACGCTCAGCATTTCAGCTCGCTTATCGATGACGGCACGTGGAATTTGAACCGGCTTTCCTTCCGGCTGGGTCTGAAATACAGGATCTGAGCGCCGCGCGTAATTCAGCTTCGCGATACGCGGACGCTTTCCACATAACTTGCCGGAAATCTGATTTTATTGCTTAATTTTGCAATTATTTTTGACAGACGGAGATAGAAATGGATACTGCACTTTATTCATCCGATATAAAAGAATTTCCGCTTATAAGAAAAGGCAAGGTGCGCGAAGTATATGACTTGGGCACCTCGATACTTTTCGTGGCCAGCGACAGAATTTCCGCTTTCGACGTGATCATGGGGCAGCCTGTGCCCGGCAAAGGGAAGATACTTTCAGGCATATCCGAATTTTGGTTCAATCACACGAGAGAGATAATTAACAATCACTTTATCACATCGGATATTAATTTCTATCCCGAGGAACTATTCAAATATAAAGATGTTCTGAACGGCAGATCGATGATCGTGCGCAAAGCCGAGCCAATGCCGATCGAATTCGTAGTGCGCGGTTACCTTGCCGGCTCAGGCTGGAAGGAGTATCAGAAATCAGGCACCGTGTGCGGCATCCCTCTTCCTTCGGGATTAGTGGAATTTTCGCCCCTGCCCGAACCTATATTCACGCCCTCAACGAAGGCCGAGACAGGGCATGACCAAAACATCGGACCGGATGAGTGCGCTGAAATAATCGGGAAAGAAACATCAGACTACCTTGCCGCCAAGGCGGTAGAATTGTATAAATACGCTGCAGGATACCTCGAGAAGCGTGGCATTATCCTTGCCGACACAAAATTTGAATTCGGCAGGCTTCCCGATGGCGAACTTATTCTGATAGATGAAGCTCTTACTCCGGATTCCTCACGATTCTGGCTTAAGGAAGATTACGCCCCGGGGAAAGAGCAGATGAATTTCGACAAGCAGGTGCTGCGCGATTACCTGCTTTCAATTGACTGGGATAAGAATCCGCCCCCGCCGGTTCTGCCCGATGAAGTGATCAGGAAAACTTATGATAAATACTTGTCCGCGTATAACAGAATTATCGGATAAGTGATAATGGCGAAGGAATCTATTTATTCTATACGCGATGAATCGTCCGATGCGGTGGATTGGTTACTGATCGTTGTCACGATGCTTCTTTGCGGCATGGGATTGCTGTCCATATACAGCGCGACTTACGACTCCAACATGAGCGGCACATTCTTCAAGCAGCTGGCCTCTTTCGGTGTGGGCATAGCTGTGATGTTTGTAATTTATTTCATTCCCGAGCGACTGCTGAAGCTCGCTTCTTACGTGGCATACGGCGGAAGCATCCTGCTTCTTGTTCTCGTGCTTATAATCGGTTCAGAGATATTCGGCACAAAGGGTTGGATTAATCTTGGATTTTTCAATTTGCAGCCGGCCGAGCTTGCCAAAATCGGTGTCATTTTCATGCTGGCAGGGCATCTCTCCATTAAAGGCAGCGACATACGGACTATTCGAGACCTTTTTATCTGTATTATTATGACCGCGGTGCCTGCTGCTCTTATCCTTTTGCAGCCCGACACGGGATCAGCAACCGTGCTTTTAGCGATGCTCGTGGGGGTGCTGTTTTGGACGGGTTTTGACTCTTTCACACTTTTTTTCCTTATCGGCGCCCCTGTTATCATCATCTGCTCGCTTAAGGGTTTCGGATTTTATATAGCCTCGGTTGCTGCTGCTTCGGCGGCTTTGTTCATGTTTCGCAGAAAGATAATAATCACATTGATTGCAGTACTTATTTACGTTGGGATGGGGTATTCCGCACCTCTCGTTTATAAAAATCTGCAGCCTCACCAGCAGGCAAGGATCGAGACTTTTCTCAATCCCGGATCAAATCCGCGGGGAGCAGGTTATAACGTGATGCAGTCGCTTCTTGCCGTCGGCAGCGGCGGACTTACGGGAAAAGGGTATTTGCAGGGCACGCAGACTCAGCTTCGTTATATTCCCATGCAATGGACTGATTTTATTTTCAGCGTGCCGAACGAGGAATTCGGCTTCGTCGGCGGGGCATTAGTGATTCTTCTTTATGCTGCTTTGCTTTTTCGCTGCGTTAAGATTGCTTCCGAGGTGGACAGCAAGTTCTATAGTATTATTGCCATAGGCTTCTCGGCCATCTTAATTTACCACGTGGCTATTAATATAGGCATGGCTATCGGCATAATGCCCGTGATGGGCATTCCCCTGCCTTTCATGAGCTACGGAGGCACATCGATGGTCGTAAACCTCACTTTTATCGGACTTCTTCTCAACGCGCATAAAAACTACAAGATAAAGCATTTGGTATAGTATTCGATTTTTGAGCTTTCGCCTTATGAAAATTATAGCCACTACCGGCGATATGAACGGGATAGGCCCGGAAGTTCTGGTAAAATCCCTTCAATTGCTTTCGGAATCGGGATTTAATCATGATGTGGCAATTGCAGGTTCTGTTAGTGCCTTATCGAGGTATATTTCCAAGGCGGGACTGCGGGCCCGGGTTGAAGAAAGTTTATTGATTGCCGGCAACGCATCATTCCCGATAATCGACTTGCCCTGCACCACTGAAATCAATTTCGGTGCTGTTTCGCGCGATTCGGGCAACCACGCTGCGGAGTCAGTAAAAGAAGCTTTGAGGCGTGTTGTCTCAGGGGAATACTCTGCAATGGTGACCATGCCGATAGCGAAAGAAGCTGTTTATCTTGCGGGATGGAAATTCCCGGGGCACACGGAAATGATTGCAGATTATTGCGGCGTCTCCTCGCCTCTCATGATACTATTCTCTGAGGATCTCAGGGTTGCCCTTGCAACCGTTCACGTGCCGATTCGCGAGGTGCCCCGCATTCTTACCCGGGATCTGGTTAAAAACGTCACCACGAAGCTTTATGGCTCCCTCTCAGGCGATTTCGGCATTAGTAATCCGCGCGTTGCAGTCCTCGGTCTTAATCCTCACTCCGGCGAGTCGGGAAACATTGGTTCCGAAGAGAAAGAAGTAATAATTCCGGCGGTTGAAGAACTTGCTGCTCGCGGCTATAATATATCGGGGCCTTTTGCTTCCGATGGCTTTTTTGCTTTCGGCGAATACCGCGAATTCGACGGGATCGTGGCCATGTATCACGATCAGGGGCTCATTCCCCTTAAATTGATCGCCGGGGGCAACGGCGTTAATTTTACAGCCGGCCTGCCTATCGTGCGCACA
>CAZIHB010000029.1:0-11327 GCA_964538535.1 uncultured Hyphomicrobiales bacterium
GGCAGGTGTATCGTCAGAGTGTTGTGAATTGAAATTACGCCTGCCACGCTGATGCCATCCTCGGTATAATAATCATTTCCCGAGGTGTATTGCACGGTTGCAGCATACTCCCTGCCATTGGCTGCATCCCAGTACTTGATGATATACTTATCGTTGGCTGCAGGGCCATCTTTTATTTCCGTCCTCTGGTTATCGCCCCAGACGGTCAGCGACAGGTTCGATCCATTCCACGCAGTGCTGCCGGCGCAATAATAAAAACCGTCTCTTGTATAGAATGCACCGATGGCATCGCCATTTGCGGGCGTGAAGTTCATTTTCGCGCCTGCCGGTATCACTATCACCGCGTTCGAGCCTGTTTTGTCCGAGTAATCCCAGGCTGCCGGCGGGTTGTAATACGTGCTTTTCATCCTGAAGTATCCATCGCTGTTGTCGCTTAATTCTTCGTTCTCCGCGTCTGCAATTCTGACCTGGCACTCTGTGGATGATTTAATATCGGCGGGAATTATCCAGGAAACAGAGTCCGCCATGGCTGAAACGCCGGACTGAACAATACGCCAGTCCTTGCCGGCGTTCGTCGAGATGGAAATGTTCACTTTCGATAAACCTGTCTGAACCCAGGCAATTTTCATTGCCGCACCGACTGTGTCAGTCTCTCCGCCGTTGGGCCGCCTGACGATGATCCCGGTGCCGTCCATGCTGAAAAAGCTCTTGCTGACGTCGCTCAGCGCGATATTCTCAACGCAGGTAATCCTGATCCTGCAGGCTGTTCCGAGATTCTTCGGCACGTTCCAGTCATAGAAGCCGGAAGCAGCCGGGGTATTGGAAATAATCGTGATCCAGTCGCTGCCGTCATTCGGGGTGTATTCTATCTTCACGCTCGTAAGATTCGCGCTCAGCCATTTGATTTGTTCGGTGTCTCCCGCGTGCATGACTTCTCCCCCTTGCGGGTAGGTAATTAATAACCCGGTTATCGTGAAATTAGTCTTGCTCTCGTCGCGCGCAGCAGTTCCCTCGGGATTGAACACCCTCAGCAGGCACCACTCCGATGGTGCGGCAGGCACCTGCCAATTATACTTACCCGTTGCCGCCGGGAACGATGGTTCAATAGTCTGCCACGTGTCGCCGTTGTCGGATGAAAACTGAATTGCGACCTTGCTTATCCCGTTCGAGCTCCACGTGATTTCGCGGCGCGATCCCGCCAGAATTTTCTCACCCGAGTTGAGGCTCGTCAGCACCAGGCCCGTGATGTCAAATTTCGAATCGCTCCTGTCCGACAGGCCGTTTTCGATCTTCACGTCTGTCACCCTGACGAAACAGGCAGGTGATGGCTCAGCCGGCACTTTCCAGTTGTATTCGCCGGCTGAAGCGGGATAATTACTGATTATTGTTTTCCATGTCATCCCGCTGTCTGCGGAATATTCAATTTTTATCGTGTCGATCCGTGCTGCCTGCCACCTTATTGGCACATTCGTGCCTGCAGCCGCCTTTTCTCCTCCGTTTGGCGATAGCAGCTGCAATGCAGCATTGCTGACAATAAACCTGCCTGTTGTATCCGCCGCGTCCGTCTCTGAAATGTCCCTGATCATCATCCTGCAGCTGCCTGAATATATGTCCGGCAGCGTGTAATCATATTCCGTGAGGCCCTCGGGTATCGTATCAGGCGCATTCCATGAGGCACCTCCGTTGCTTGTGAAATAGACACCGGTTTTGCCCCTGTTCGGATAATTGTAATCCCAGTTCAGATGAATCTTTGTGCCTGAAGCAAAGCTTCCGCCATCGAATTTTTCAGTCAACCGCAATTGATTGACCCTGACCGAGAAAGTATCCGACACCCCGAAGAACGATGGCTGATCGTGATCAACGGCTTTGATTACCGCAAGCCTGCTTTCCAGTCTCGGCACACTCCACACGTATTTTTTCCCGATATCGGGCGTTGTGGCAAACTTTGCCCAGCTTGCCCCGCCGTCTGATGAAAAATACAGGTCAACCGTCGTGACGTTATAGCTGCTCCACCTGATTGTATCCTGCTTTCCTCCCTCTTCAACGGTTGCTTTCAGTGGATTCGTAACGCTGATGGATGAGTAATAATAGAAGCCGCCATCATTGGTCATGATCCCTTTGCCGGCCGCACCGACGGCATACCCCTTATTGAGCGACGTGAAGAACACGGAGTTCAAAGCATCATTCTGCCCTGATTTCTGCCGATACCACCTCTCCCCGCCGTCAGTTGAAAGTAGCAGCATTCCGCCCAGGCCCGAGGCATAAACTCTTTCCCCGCCCGGTGTGAAGCACACCGCCATCAGGTCATTTGTCGTTCCGGTCCAAACTTCCCGCCAGGTGATTCCGCCATCGGTTGTTTTGAGCATCTTTCCCGCGGTGCCGGCCGCAAAACCCATGTAATCACCCGAGAAAGCGACAGCCCTGAGGTCATAGGCCTCTTTGCCCTCGTTGATGAACGCCCAGTTCTTTCCCCCGTCGGAGCTGCGGAGGATCATTCCATTCTGCCCCACTGCCACGGCTGTTGTTTGGTTGAGCATTTTCACAGAGTATAGATTATTGCTCGTGCCCGGAGTTGACTTAACTGCCCAGTAATTTCCCTTGTTGTCAGTGTAGCTTATCACGCCTCCATCCCCGACAAGGATGCCGTTGTTCGGGTCATTGAACGAAATACTGTTCACCGTTCCGGAAGTTCTCGGTATCTGCCGCAGCCATGTTGCACCGCCATTAGCAGACGTGAGCAGCACACCCTGCGTGCCGGCAAGATAAATCGTCTGATTATTGACAATACAAATATCTTTAAATTCGCACTGCATTTTTGTCGATACGGGGTGCCATGTCGCGCCGCCGTCCGTCGTCATCGAGACCACTGAAGAGTCCCCGTAATCCATTCCGGCCATGTATCCGAATTGCGGATCGGAAGGAGAGAACCTGACAGAATTCAGGGACGACAGCACTCCCGTGCCGAAAGCTGTCCACCCGGATGCCGACAGCTTCGGGCTGCAGATGGCCGCGATGGCAGCGATCACGCAAAGAATCCTTTTCGGGCTGTTCCTCATTGAAATACTCCCATGTTAATTGGTTTTATTGATTCTGAATGATTTTAGTCCATATATTGTATCCACAAGCACGAAATATACGCCCTGCACCATTCCGTCAAGGGGCATTTCGAAGATTTCGGCCTGCTTATCGGGAATACATTTGATCACGCCATCCCCGAAATAATTATAGACACTAACCTTGTTGATTATCTCGCCCCGAGGCATCGTGACCGAAAGAAAACAGTCTGATATTTCAACGCGCCCCGCGCCGATTTGTGTCTCAATGGCACTTGTGGTTTCTCTCATCAGCTTTATCATTGCCACACCATCTGTTTTATATGTAATTCCGTCTTTTTTCGAGTTGTCGGCATCGCCGAGGATAGCCAATTTCCTGTTTTGTGATGAATAGAGAGATATTTCGTCACCATCTGACGGGCCTTCCTTTGCCCCGGCAGTGAACCTGTTGTCGCCCTTCACTATCATCACGGCATGGCCCGAGCTTACTTTCGTGACGCCGCTAATGTTGCCGCGGCTATCTCCGGCAGTGATTGTCTCGCCATCCTGAATATTTTCCATCCTGATTATAAGCACCATGCTGCTTCCGGTTGCGGTACAATCTTCAGTGTCGATAATTTGATTTTTTTCTGCATAAAGGGAGCCGCAGCACAGCTTTGTGTCCTCTTTCACCCATGTTTTATAGTATTTCCCGGGATGCAGCAATCTTATCTCGTCAATTCCCCACTCGGGATAACAGATCCTGTCGCAATCATCTTTAATCAGCAATATTCTTTGGATATTGTCCCCGAGCGCGTCGGCAGTCTTCATATCCCGTGTGCCGCGATAGGGCAGGATATTCACCACGCCCTCCGATGCCGTTATGCAGGAGTAAGGAGCAGAAAGGGCATCCCCGGTGAATTTAAGCATAACCGGCTGCGTCGGAAAAGCATCGAGACACGAAGCATAGGACAACTTCCCCGAGTTAAACTCAATATTCGCGCTGTTGTTAGTTCCGGATGCTGCTTCCCGCAGCAACACGTTTTCGGGCTTTTCGCACGTAATTTGAGCCTGAACAAACGGGGAACCGAGATAGTGTACGCCCCCGGGGTGCAGCAGAACGCCGAACGTGTCCGGCGGGGCCAACGACTTCACCACCGCGATCGTATCGGGCCTGAAATCCCCGGAGCCTGAAACAAATTTTGTTGAAACAAGCATCTCATTTTTTCCTGCTGCATCCCAGATCTTCAACGAGAATGCCTCACCGCGGGACGGCCCTTCTATTATGTCCGTGGTCTGGGGATTGTCGCCCCATGCCGTGATGATTATATTCTTGTCACCCTCCCACAGCGAGTAGCCTGCGCATACAGATTTGCTCCCGTCATTGAAGAACAATCCCAGCGCGTCGCCGGGGCTAAGGTGATAAAAACCGCTTTCCAGCTCCACATTCTTTCTGATGAGTATCATCATGTTGGATCCGGTCTGGGCCGCGTGGTTCCAGCCCGCTGGCGGCAGCTCTGCTTCGCAGGACCTTGTCACGATACTCCCGCCCTTTGCCGCTGTGCTCAGGCCATGGCTGTTCCGTGCGAAAAGTCTCCACCGGAGCCGCGTTTCGGGGTTCATGTTCCTGTAGCCGTACGAGGTTGCTGATATTGAATCCACTGATAATATAACCGCGTCGAAAGCTGTATCTGCTGCGACTTCAAGTCGATAATAGTCGGCGTCGTCCTGCTCCCGCCACCTGAATTCGAACGTGCAGTCCACGGTATCTTCCGGGCTCGCCGGATAAAGGAGCATCGGGGCTGAGGGCAGGCTGCTGCTCATGGTCTTGAAGTTTCCCGTTGCAGACCATTCCCCGGGCAAACCGGCGCAAATCGCCCTAACTCGCCAGAAATACTTTTGCCCCCAACCGGTATTTAAAAGCAGGTAAGTTGTATCAGAAACAGCAATAGAGGCTGCAGAATCAAATTTTTCGTTTATTCCTGCCTGCAGCTCATATCTTTCGGCGAACCTGACGGAACTCCAGCGCAAGGCCGCGGGTACTTTCTGTTTCGTGCTGCCTGCTGCCGGCGAGATAATTTTCGACGCCGCGAGCTTAAAGGAACTGCATTTTTCGGACACCGGCCCGGTAAGCACCCTGCCACGGCTCGGGTTATCAAGCTTGTCATAAATCATGCTCTCCGGGTTGTCACCACCCCAGCAGTTATTCATGGCGTTGAAATCGTTTTTCGTCTTGTTAAGTATGGCATATTTACCTGCCTCGAATGCAGAGAAATCATTTTTCCCGTCGCTTTCCGGTCCCCCGAGATACGGGATGGCAGTGCCCGAAGCTGTGATTCCATAGCCAGCCGGCTCGCGGAACCGGCAGTATTCAATCACGGGCGATGAATTGACTATGCAAAGCGATGAGTTTTGCGCTTCGGCGCTCGCTCCTCCTCGGGCAAATTCGCAGAACTGAAGCTGCGAGTTCCCGGCGGCCCCACCTTCAATGATCAGCCCTCCCCAGGGCCCCGCACCGTCCAAACCGGAGAAGACCACCGGCGCCGAAGGTGTGCCTGCTGCCTTTATCGCGCCGGCTACTCGTATGTCTTTACCTGCCCCGCATTCCATCCTGACGCCGGGGAGCAAAAATAATTCGGCACCTGCAGGCAATTTGAAGCCCTCAGGAAAAATATAGGGTGCGCCGGCAGCCTGAAGCACAACTTCACCAAAGGAAGCAGCGAAATCATATTCGATCCCGTTATATTTTGAATTTGTTATCGTAATCATGCTCATCCGCGGCGCGGCACCCGACACCATAACAGCAGCCTTTCCCGATCTGCCTGCGCCGTCAATCCTGCAACAGGCAATAACGGAAGTATCAGCCGCGCTTTGAAGAAGAATTGCCCCCCACCAGGGCTTGCCGTTCGAATTTGCATCGGGGATAAAGCAGACCGGTTTATCAGCTGTGCCGTTTGCAAAAATGGAGCCGCTAACCTTCAAATCGACACCGGCACCCATTTTTACAATGGTGCCGGGTTCGATTTCAAGCGATGCGCCGCGGGGTACTATGACTGAAGACTTCAGCAAATATGGCGAGTCTGCAGCTTTCCACACGTTTCTGCCCCTCAGGGTGCCGCCGGCTGCCGTATCGGCAAGAGCCTGCAAGCTCAAGGCCCGGAGGACTGCAAATGCTATGATTGCCATGTTCAAATTCTTCAACATCATAATATCTTGATTAGTTGATAAACTTGGGCAATCCGGGAGCAGAGGCAGGGATTTGCGAGCCGAAAATTCAGGGCAGGTGCCTTGAGTTCAGCCGCGATGACGCAAAAAGATCACCACCCGGGCTGCCACAGAGAGCCCCGAGGCGGATTAAAGGGAATGCTTTTTTACTTATCGGCAGCTTTGAAAAAATATTAAGCCATATTTTATTATTTTTTCTCCTGCTGCACCAACGGCAGTTTGATCGTGATTTTGGTACCCTTGCCCGGCTGGCTGCGCACGGATATATCGCCTTCATGCTCCGAGATTATCTGATGGACTATGCTCAGCCCGAGCCCCGTGCCTCCGGGCTTGGTCGTGTAGTAGAGGTTGAATATCTTGTTCTGCACTTCCTCCGGCATTCCTATCCCGGTGTCTTCAATCACGATAGTAACATCATCTTCATCTCGGGAAGCATTGCATTTCAGCACTCCGCCCTCTGGCATGGCCTCGATTGAATTGATGAACAAGTTGAGAAGTGCCTGCTTGATCTTCTCGCTGTCGAGCATTATTTCTTTCTCTGTTTCGGAATTAATCTCGAGTGCAACGCCTGACGATCTGGCCTGCTCCGCGACGATGTCGGCAGTCTCGTGTATTATGGCATCAAGCTTGACCGGTACGAAGGATGGCTTGGACGGCTTGGCAAAATCCAGGAACTGGTGAATTATCTTGTTCACCCTTTGGCTTTCTTTCCTGATCGTGGCAGACAGTTTATAGTATTCCTCCGAATCGTCAGTCGGCTCGAACTCGAGCTCGAACCTCTGGGCAATCATGTTTATCGCGTTCAGCGGGTTGCGTATCTCGTGCGCCACCGAGCCTGCCAGCTCTCCCATCGCCATGAGCTTCTCTTTCCTTGCAGTCTGGGCTGCCGCGCGGCGGCCGGCCGTCACGTCCTTGATAAAAACGAAAATACTCTTGTTGCCGGCTTCATCTTCAATCAGAGAATAACTGATACTGAAAAATTTGCGGCCATGCCATGTTTCCATCTCCATTTCGACATTTTCGGGCACGCTGCCGCTGAAAATCTTCATTATGCCGAGCGAGTCGGTGGGAAAAATGCTGATATATTGCCGTCCCAGGGCTTTCTTGGGATGAATGCCGAAAAATTCCGAGGAGGCAATGTTGAAATGTGTAATCTCGCCGCGTTTGTCCACCCCGATCACGGCCTCGGCCACATTGCTCAGCACCATATCCGATTCGTTCTGAATTTTCTGGTGCTCTATGTTCAGCTTCAGCAGGCGCTTTCGGGTGAAAACGAAGAAATAGGCGAGCATCAGCGCCACGAGCAGGACGATCCCGATAATAATCACCCTCACGGCCGATCTGTCCTGTATCTTTTTCACATAGTCGAGCGAGAGGCCGATGCGCGTCAGCATCCTGCTGTCCTCATCAAATTTGAAACTGCCGCACACTTCAAAGACATGGCCGCCCTCGAATTCCTGGATGCTCATCGTCGGGTTTTCCTTGTTGAAGGCTCGCTTCAGGTTCGTGTCGGAATTTATCGGCGGCATCTGGTCGATATTGCGCGTGGCAGCGTATATTCCGGAAGTATCCTGAAGCACTATATAGATAATGTCCGGATTCTCCGCGATTTTCTTTATCTGCTTGCCCAGGCCGAACAGGCGGCGAAATTCCAGGAGCTTGTTATTCTTCAGGCCGACAATGACGCAGCCGCCGTCAGGCAAATGCCTTGCCAGCATGAACATGGGTTCGCCTTCCACGGGATTATTCGTCAGGCCAAGGTCAATCCATTCATAGTCGCCATTTAGTGCCGGCTCTATGGATCGCGTGAAAGAATCAGGCAGTTCATAGATCAGCTCGATCGGCGTGGGCGTGGATGAAAACAGCTTGCCATCCTCATCTATCAGCGTGATCTGGCTGACATCGAACTCCTGGGCCAGCTGAGCCAGCTTTTGGCTGCTCGGGTACTTTGCTTCCTTGCCGGCAAGGGCCGCCACGGAATTCAGCCCGTTCATGATGATATCTTCCACGGCATCGTTGGCGGCAAGAGTGTGCTCGAGATTGGCATTGATACTCTCAATTAAAGTAAGCGATTCATTCTTCACGAGCTTCAGCATGTCATTCCGCGTTTCAGTCACTTCGAGCAGGACGAAAGCAAAAACCGCTATCGCGCTGATAAGGCTTACAGTGAGAAATATATTCTTCTTGAACATCAGGCAATTCGACAATATGAACCAAATCTTTCTTAATTTGCCTCAAATTTGATAATTTTCAAACATATTATTTGTTTAATCAATCGAAAACTCCGCAGAATCGCAAAGTATGGCAGCAAGAGTGATGATCGTCGGCGCCGGCGCGGCAGGGCTCGCGGCAGCAGTAAGCCTCGCGGACATTCCCGGCATTGAGGTTGCCGTGGCAGAATCGCGCGGAATAATCGGTGGCAGGGCCTACAGCTTCAATGCGCCCGTGCCCGGAATGGCAGTGGTTGAAGAGATCGACAACGGGCAGCACATGATGATAGGTGCTTATAACTCCTTCTTCCGCCTGCTGGAAAAGCTGGGCACTTACGGATTCATCCGCCCGCAGAAGCGCCTCAGAGTCCCGATCTGCCTTCCTGGGGGCAGGCGCACCGAGCTGAGATCCCGCCTGCCCGGCAGGGCCGGGCTGGCCCTGGCTATGGCATCTCTCGGCGGGGTTACTGCATCTGCACGGCTGAAAGCCATTAAATTTGCGCTCGATATGCATCTTGGGAAAATTCCCGTGGCCGGCAGGTCGGCAAGGGAAGTGTTTGAAGCCGGCGGCCAGATGAATGAATTGTACGAGGTCCTATGGGAACCGCTCGTGCTCGCGTTTTGCAACTCCGATCCCGGCCAGGCACCCGGCACGATATTGAAAGATACCTTTTCCAAAGCTTTTTTCGGCGCAGGTAATTCCGCGACTCTGATGTTTCCTACAGTCGGGCTTTCGGAATTGTTCCGCCCCTTCAGGAGCTATCTGGCAGCCCGCGGCGGAGCGCTATTCACCGGCGAAAGAATAGACAGCATGACAATTTCAGACGGCAGAATTGATGCGCTTTCAGCACGCTCGGGCAGGAAATACGAGGCTGATGCCTATATTCTGGCAGTACCGCCGAATTCGCTTGCCCGGATTTTGCCCGATGAAACGGATGCCGGCCTTGCACGCGCTGCCAGGTCTTTTGCTGCTTCCACGATTATCTCGGGATACTTCGCATTCCGAGATAAAGTAATGGATGCTGAAATAACGGGCCTGACCGGCGTGCGTACTCACTGGCTTTTCAACAGGGACATGATCACCGGTATCAGTGCCGACGGGCTTCACCGCGTGGCCGCCACTATAAGCGCCGCCGGGCCGCTCGCCGGGCTCTCCCTCGATGAACTGGCTGGAATTATTGTCGATGATATAAGAAAATGCCTGCCGGGCGCCGGAAATTACGCACCGGTTTACTACAAAATCATCAAGGATAAAAAGGCTACCGTACTTATCACTCCATCCACCGAGCAATCGCGGCCCGGGGCCCGAACGGCAATTAAAAACCTGTTTATCGCCGGGGATTGGACTGCTACCAAACTGCCTGCCACACTCGAGAGCGCCGCGCTTTCAGGCGAAATCGCGGCAAAGGAAGTTGTTAATTACCTGCGGGAGACTTCGGCACGATAATATCGAATTCAGTGCCGGCACCTTCCTCGCTCTTCACTTCAAGCCTGCCGCCGGAAAGCTCGAGCAGTTCCTTGCAGATAATCAGTCCGAGGCCGGTTCCGGTCTCGTTGTCCGTGCCGCGGCTCGATTTGGACTCGTCAATTTTAAATAAGGATGCGAGCTGGGATTCGGACATACCTATGCCGGTATCGATCACTTTTATATGAATTTCGCCGGGGCCCTCTTCCGAGACAATACGTATGCTGCCCCCGTGGCCCGTGAATTTTATGGCATTCGTGATCAGATTGCGGAGCGTGGTGTCGAGAGCGTTCACATCCGCAAACACCTCTACCATGGCCGGCATCTCGTTGGCAAGGCTGATCTCTTTGTTGCGTGCCATATCCCTGAGCAGCTTTACGTTCTCGCCGGCAATAAATGACGCGTTCACCTTCTCGGGAGATACTCTCATCACTCCTCTCTGTATTCTGGACCAGTGCAGGAGGTTTTCAAGCAGTTTATACACGTTTTGAATTGATTCATGCATCGAGCCGAGCATGCTCTGCATCTCGTGCCTGGAAATATCATATACTTCATCTTTGAGTATCTTCGTGGCGCCGAGCAGGGACTGGAACGGGTTCCTCAGGTCGTGCGCGAGTATCGAGAAGAATTTGTCCTTCGAGGCATTAATTCTGATAAGTTCGGCCTCCGATTCCTGAAGCTTGCGGTTCAGTGCCTGTATCTCGTTTGACCTCTCCTCGGTCAGCTTTATTGAAAGCTTCAATGCCACCACGAGGTTCTTCAGGTCCTCCTCGTTGCGCTTGTTCTCGGTGATGTCGATAGCACTGATCACAACGAACACGACTTCGCCGTTCTTATCGAATTGCGGCGATGCCTGAAGCTTCAGCAAACGGTTCTCACGGGCTTTATTGAAGATGAAATATTCCCGTTCAACCTTTTTCCTCCCCGACCATAATGACGAGTGAATCTCGTTCAGCTCGCTTGCCGATGGCTCGGGAATAACAGCAGCCACGTCCCGGCCCTCGAGGTTTTCTGCCTTCCGGCCGAAGAATCGGGCAAAAGAGTCATTTACCTTGCCGAAGGTTTCGGGCCCTTTAATATACCATACGAGCGTGTCCGTGTTGTTCAGAAGCAGATCAAGCTCGTTCCTTGATGACCTCAGTTCCCTGACAATATCCATTTCCCTGCTGATATCCTGAGTTAAAATCACCCAGACGCGGTCCCGGAAATGCTTCAGCCTGATGTCGAGGTATTTTGATCCACCGAATAAATTCCCTTTTTCTTCATAGCCCTCCAGCGTAGTGATCAGCTTCATCTTTCCGAATGCCCTTTTCAGGAAACCTTCAATGAAGGTATCGCAATCGCTGCAATCCGAATCGGCCACATGGATGGAAAAAATATCGTTGCATTCGGCTT
>CAZIHB010000030.1:0-11316 GCA_964538535.1 uncultured Hyphomicrobiales bacterium
CTTCTCCCCCTCTGCCTCCTTCAGTACTAAGGCATATGCATTAGTGCTTGCCGGCGATGTTTGCAATCCCATAACTATTAGCTTTATCTTATCCATTTCCATACTCTTTATTTATTTATTTGCCGGCCCAAACCGCTATAAATAAATTCGGCCGGACTACACAACTATTAGAAGCGTCCGGCTCGAATTTATTTTATTCTTGCTATTTTATTGATTTTATGCTTTCAGTGAGCTTTGGCAGCACTTCAAAAAGGTCGCCTATGATTCCGTAGTCGCACACTTTGAATATCGGTGCTTCTTTATCCTTGTTCACGGCAACGATAACCTTTGAAGTTGACATACCGGCCAAATGCTGAACAGCACCGGAAATGCCACAGGCCACGTAAAGATTCGGGGAAACGGTCTTGCCCGTCTGGCCCACCTGCTCGCTGTGGGGGCGCCAGCCCGAATCCACAACCGCGCGGGATGCTCCCACTGCTCCGCCAAGCACGCCGGCCAGGCTTTCGATCAGATTATAGTTTTCACTTCCCTTGATGCCGCGCCCACCGGAAACAATAATGTTTGCCTCTGCAACATCCAGCTTTCCTTCGTTCTTGTTAACGCTGACAACAACACATTTTGCATCCGACGCGCCAAGATCGGGAGCAAACTCCTTCACGTTGGTGGAAGCAGAACCATCTTTCACGGCCGTGAAAACATTCGGGCGAAGTGTAAAGACTTTGTTGGCCGTCTCAATTTTCGTCTGTATCTGAGCCTTTCCTGCATAAACAGGCTTGCGGGCTATAATGTTTTCTGCACCGAATTCAAGACCGACGCAATCAGCAATGTATCCAGCTCCGAGTTTTACTGCCACTCTGGGCGCAATTTCCAATCCTGCCGAATTCGCCGGGAAGAACACTACATCGGCATTCTCTTTCGCTGCTACCTGAGCGATTGCCTTTGCTGTTGTCATTGATGAATATTTTTCCAGGACTGGGTGCTTCACGTTGATTACTTCGTTCAGGCCATATTCGCCCGCTGCCTTGAGGGCCGAAGCATCAGCATTAATCGAGATGCCGCATACTTCCGCGCCGGAAGCAGCAGCTATGCCCTTCGCGGCAGAAATAAGTTCGAAGGACACCCTCTTGAGAGAATCTTTTTGTATTTCAAGATAAACAAGTATTTTCTTCATTTGATAATTTCTCCTTTGCGGCAATAATTAAATAACCTTGGCTTCTTCGTGCAACAAGCGTACGACTTCGGCAATATCGGCATCGGAATTGGATACGATCTTGCCGGCTCTTTTTTTCGATGGTATGTTCATCATCTCAACCGATACTCTCTTCTCGGCGCTTACAGCCGTGCGGAGATCAATCGGTTTTGATTTTGCTTTCATGATATCGGGAAGCTTTGGATATCTCGGGTCATTCAACCCCTTTTGCGCGCTGATCACGCAAGGCAGAGAAGCTTCTACAACTTCCTTTCCGCCCTCGATGTCGCGCTCGGCAGTCACTTTGCCGCCATCAATCGTGAGAGCCGAAACAACCGAAACAGATGGCATATCAAGAATTTCAGCAAGCATTGAAGCCATTTGGAACGAATCGTAATCCACGCTTTGGCGCCCCAGAAGGATAATATCAGGATTGATTTCTTTTGCTATTTCAGCAAGGTTCACAGCGACAAAATATGAATCAGCAACTTCATCTGTTTTGACCAAAATAGCCTTATCAACACCCATGGCCAGTGATGTGCGCAGGACGTCAACTGCTGAATCCAAACCGATAGTTACTGCCGTAACCGTGCCGCCATTTTTTTCTTTCAGGCGAAGGCCTTCTTCCAACGCGAATTCGTCATAGGGATTGACGATATACTTCACGGCCTTGCCGTCAATTGTCTTGCCGTCAGCTCCCACTGTCACCTTTGTAGCCGTGTCAGGCACGCGTGAGATACATACGAGAATGTTCATTGATACTCCTTTATGTAAAAACCATTGCAAAGTTATGCAAATATAGTTGAAAATGATCTTTCTAAAAAAATCGTGCGGTTTTTATCGAATTCATTCGCTCAGTGAGTCAAGGCATATACTATTATGTTTGTGCCCATTTTCAGAGCCTGTTCTCGCTTCTCCGGCGGGTCTTTATGCACTTCAGGGTCTGCCCAGCCATCGCTCGGATTCGACTCGACGGTATAGAAAACGCACAAACGCCCGTTGCTGAAAAGCCCGAACCCCTCGGGTGCCTTGTTGTCATGCTCGTGGATTTTCGGCAGTCCGTTCGGAAACCTGAAGTGGCAGTTATATATCGGGTGAGAATATGGCAGCTCCGCGAAATTTTGATCGGGAAATACCTTCTTCATCTCCTTCCTTATGTAATCATTCAGACCGTAATCGTCGTCGATATAAAGAAATCCGCCGTTCTCCAGGTATGCTCTGAGCTTCTTTACTTCAGTCTCCGAGAACTGCAGATTGCCGTGCCCCGTGAGAAATATCAACGGATATTGGAACAAATCGTCCGTGGCCAAATCCACATACTCGTAGCGTGCGTCCACGAGTATGTTGGTGTTCTTTCGAACAAAATCCAACAGGTTCGGCTCGGCCGAAGGATCGTTATACCAGTCCCCGCCACCAGAATATTTCACCCTGGCCAACTTCACGGCACTTTTGTTGTCCTGCTGGGCATCCAATACCGTAATTGACAGCAGTGCACCGAAACAGGCAATTGCAATCAGCAGCCTTCGCATAGCTTTCACTTCACTTTGCCCCGCGATTTTTTCTAATTCTTTATGGATTAAGAATATCCGACATCAATTTCTGTAAATTGTTATTTGTCTTGCCTGAAGGTGCAGACAACAATTTTTTTGTCTTCCTGCTCGAACCATTTGTAGCCAAATAATTTAATCGGGATTTCCTCGATTTCCAGTTTTGGGTAGTAATCAGTTGCGAACTTTTTCTCCTCGGTCAGGTCGCCTCCCTTCAGCAGCACAATTTTTCCCGTTGGCTTGATAATTCTCGTCACCCAGCCCACGATGGAAGATATTTTGCTTACTGCGCGCGATACGATAATATCAAAGTTTTGAAGATTATTCTTATCATTGGCAAGCTCTTCCGCTCTGACGCATCTTGCTTCAATTTTCCTCAATCCGGTGTGGCTGGCAAGCATTTCTGTTATCTTTATTTTCTTCTGGATGGAATCCACAAGAAGCATATTTATTTCGGGAAAACATATTTTCAGCGGTATTCCCGGCAGCCCCCCACCCGTGCCCACATCCAGGCAACGCGACCTTGAAGGAAAGTCCACGTATTTGGCAATAGCCAGGGAATGCATGATATGCCGCTCAAGCAAATGCTCCTCGTCTTGGCGCGAAATCAGGTTTACTTTTTGATTCCAGTAGAGCAGCTCGTTGCAGTAGCGTTTGATTGACTCAACCTGCCCTTTATCCATCACGATGCCATTTGCAGAGCATTTAGTCCAAAACTCAAGAAAATCCATATTAATTCGTTTTAAATGTTTAAATTATACACCTTATTTTGTACAAATTTACTAAGATTTCCATGATTACACTCAATAAAAACACTGTACCGTTTTTCTCAGTGATCATATGTACTTACAACCGCGAGGCGCTGCTGCCGCGCGCCATCGATTCGCTTCTTGCGCAATCGGAGGAAGATTGGGAAGCTTTGATCATTGACGACGGGAGCACGGACGGGACTACTTTACTGGCCAAGGATTACGTTGCCAGGCACCCTGCGAAATTCAGATACGTTTACCATGCCAACAAGGGGCTCCCTTTATCCCGCAACGCCGGCCTGCTGGCTGCAGCAGGACTTTACGCCACCTTTCTGGATTCGGACGACGAGTATGCACCGTCTCACCTTTCGATTCGCAAGAAAGCATTACTTCAGAATCCTGACGTGGACCTGCTTCACGGGGGTATTAAAATCATCGGGAACGAGTTCGTGCCTGACGTCCGGCACCCGGGGAACATGATTCATATCAGCGAGTGCACGGTGGGCGGCACTTTCTGCATTCGAAAGAAGCTCGCCGAGGCTCTCGGCGGATTCAGAAATGTCGGAATCGGAGATGATTTTGATTTCTTCAACCGAGCGGTCAGCTACGGTGCAACAACCGGAAAAATTGATTTTCCCACTTATATCTATCACCGGGATACACCGGATTCACTATGCTCAAAACAATGAAAATTTCAGGAGCACACGGGCAAAAAGCCATGCCTGCAAAACAAGATGCGGAAAGAATGGACGAAATTGTCGCTATCCTTTCCGGTATTTATCCTGATGTAAAAATTCAGCTTAATTTCTCTAACCCGTTCGAACTATTGATTGCCACGATATTATCGGCACAATGCACCGACGCTCGGGTTAACATTGTTACCGGAAGCCTCTTCGAAAAGTATAAGTCACCCGAAGACTTTATTGGGGCTCCCTTGGAAGAAATTGAAACAGATATTTATTCGACAGGCTTTTATAAGAACAAGGCCAAGAATATCAAGGCAGCAAGCGCAATCCTGCTCGAACGATTCAGAGGCAGGGTGCCCGGCACGATGGAAGAGCTGCTTCAATTGCCGGGCGTAGGCCGAAAGACGGCCAACGTGCTGCTCGGGCACTGCTTCGACACGCCCGGAATAGTTGTGGATACGCACGTCATAAGAATTGCAAATAAACTGGGCTTTGTTGATACCACGGACCCGGTTAAAATTGAATTTGCTCTTATGGAACTCGTACCTAAAGAAAAATGGGTTGATTTCACTCACTACATGATCCATCACGGGCGCGAAACGTGCATAGCCCGTCGCCCGAAGTGTCTTGTCTGCCCCATCGCGGTGCTCTGCCCCTCGGCAGAAAGCGGTGGTTAATCGTTGAAGCTCATATTCACCGACAACTGGAATATCCTGCCATATTGAGGATAATACGGCACATAGTAATACGTGCTGCCAAGTGCATTTTTGAAATCGAGCTTCACGTATGCATTGCCAAGCTTTAGGGCAAGAAACAGGTTAATACCGTCATACGCGAAATCACTCGAATTCCCGTTCGGGATATAAGCCCTCTGCCAGGGCAGAAGGCTTTCCCCCTTGAATGGTGAAGTCATCGACAGATCGGCCCCGGCATGAAGCACGCTCTTTTTTATTATCAGCTCGTAATATCCTGAAATTCCGGCATATAAATATGGCAATCTCTCGTCGCTCTTTGAGTCGGTCATCGTGTAGCTGAAATTTGCATAGCCGTCCAGATGAATGTGTGCAATCGGGCTGAATCCTGTTTCGATCCCCATGCCCAAAGCATGTCTTGATTCGGCATTGTATGCTTCTGCGCGAGTGATCACCCCGCCGGTTTCAGAAGCTTTTCTGTAAAGTAGCGGGCTGTCAGTGATCCTCGAATAAGCATTCACACCGGCAGAGAAATCACCCGATCTATAGTTCACCTCGCCAAGGATCAAGGCGTTTTTCTCGTTCTTCAGCCCGTTTCCCGTCATCGAGGGGGCAGGCTGATTCAGGGAATATGAAATATCGCCGAGCACGCTGATTTTATTATTCAGAGAGAACAATGCCGAGCCTCCGAATGAAATTGCATCCTCCCCGTAAGTTCTCGAGTACCTCGTTCCGCCCCTGAACACAATACTCTTGGATGGAGTCAGCTCACCATGGGCAAAGCCTGCCAGGTTCCAGCCCGAAAAATTGTTATTTAGCGCGTTCTTTGGGATACTTAGGTAATTTACTTCCCCGCCGGTTCTTAGAACAAAGTAACCGGGGATTATCACCTGCTCAAATTTGCCCTGCGCGCCAAGCATATAATTTGTATAATTCAATGTGGTTGATGAGTCGGCACCATCAAAATAAAAATCCCCGCCGGTATTCCTGTTCCATAGAATATTTGAATAATAGACCGAGCCGGAAAATGCTGAAATGGAATCCGCCGCGAGGTAGCTGCTCATAGCAAGCGTTATATCATGCCTGAAAGTTTTCTCGGCCAGTCCATAGAAATTGAGAACTGAGGATATATCGCTCGCAAGATCCGGAGTTTTATTTTTATTAATGCCGCCAAAAGTATTAATTCCATGGTTGGTGAATTGCTCGGTCAGGGAAACACTTGTCCTGTTCGATGGATTCCACCGCAGTATCCCCCTGACATTCCAGGATTCAAGCGCTGAATTCGAATATTTCCCGTCCGAGGACATTCCGCGGAAGCCGAGCGTAAAGTTGATGTCCCTATTCAGATTTTGGCTGAACACGCCGTCGGAACCCATGAAATTATACCCACCCTGGCAATACCACAATTTGGTGAAGGGAGTTCGGGTGTTATAAATCGGTTCCTGTATATTGATCAGAGCTCCGCTCGAATTTCCCGAGAGAATAACAGCATCCGAGCCGGTAAAAATTTCGGCGTTTTCCATGAATTCCGGGGCGATCATTTCAAGGTTATAAGTACTGAAATCAGGATCGTTCATTTGCCTGCCGTCAAAACGCACGGCAACGTCCCCTGCATTGCCGCCGAAAACGGAAGCGGTGTTAAACTGGCCGTAAATGCCGGGGTCTAACGGATAATATTTCAGCACCTGCTTCAGGAGTCCCGGAAACGAAGTATAATTCGTCATCAAAATATCCGCTTTATTTATTTTCCTGTATGCTTTATAGGGCAGAAGAAAGGTCCTGCCATGATTTTTAAGGGGGATATTGCCGGTAGTATCATACTTTATGGCATTCACGGTATCGTTTTGTTTTGGCACCGGAGCCGATGGTTGGTTTTCAAGTGTCATGGCCGCATTTGCCGCGAAAACAGGCAGCAGCGCTGCAAGAAGCATATTTATCAAATATTTCAAATGTTTACCTTTAAAATTCGGTCAAAATTGAATTAACCTTTAAAGTACAAATTTAAGCTTATCGCATCACAAAATGCTGCTGTTTTTTACATCTGATTTTTCAGAATCTATGGATAATTTACTTTTTTTTAAGTTGATCTTTTACTAATTTATAATTACAATAGTTTTTTGTATAACAATTGCTGACTACTTATGAAAAAGTACTTTACCTGTTTTTTATTTATTGCCGTATCACTCACGCCCGTTGCCCTTCTGGCTCAGCAGGGCGGAAATAGGAGTGAAGCTTCCGTAGAAATCGGCAAAACGCAATCACCTCCCGGAAGAATCAATTTTGGCGAACAGCCTGCATTGCATGTTGTTCCTTCTTCTGCTCCTTCGACACCAAAATTTTATGCCCCTCTTCGTAATGCCTGCATTTTCAATCTATTAACACCCGGAAGCGAAGAAGTGCTTGGCAGCGATTTTGGCAGCCAGACCCTGGGCACAGGCGAAAGCATGATGTTTGAGGTTAACGCGGCTGAAAAATCTGTAAAATTTCTTTCCCCGGATTATAAACTGCCAGCCGAATGCACGGAAGCACTTAATATCTCCCCCAAATGGCTCCGAACCGATCTGCTGCTTCAGTTCCGAAAACTTGCAGCACAAAACAAAGCTGTTTTATTTGCCAGCCTGATCAAAAGGGCAGCTGATACTTCCTCCAAAATTGTTGATGAAGTTGCTTTCTGCGTGGCCCACATGTCCATTCAGTCCCTTCTGGATCCGAGATTCCTCAAAGATCCGGATATGCTTATCAGAAATGCTCAATGGATCTACAGGGTGGCCGATTCACTGAAATATGTCAAACTTGTTGAATATGGGGATTACTCGAGCGGTGACTGGCACACGACAACAAAATATCACGTGCGCGACGGTGAGAAGGGGCAGGATAAATGGGTTGAAGCACCCCGTGACATTTACTACTGGTATGTCGTCCATCCCAAATTGCATCAGGAAGGGGTCTGGGCTGCAGATGATCCGTCAGACAAGCAACAACGGACTTACGGTCATTTCTGGAGAGAATATATCTGGAACAACGATCCTGCGCATGATTACACAAAGATCAATATCAAGAATAACTTAGGTAGTGTTGATACAATCCCGCGCCTCGGAAACATGATGCAAATGCCCGAATATCTCTGGGACCGGACGGAAAACCACTGGTTCTTCGGAAGAGCATTCAGCAAGGACGATCATGCTCTTAACCTGCTTGGCAATTGGGGATCTCAGGCAATTCCGATTGATCCGCTCGCTACTGATTCCCGGCCGATTAATCCTATACATATCCTCAACTGGCACAAAGGCCGTTGCGGAGAAGACGCCTACCTGATGGCAGCGGCCACAAGAACGGCTCTAATCCCCATGATATTCAGGGGCACTTACCGGGAAGATCACGTTTTCGGAGCTTTCTGGGACGAGGGCTGGCACCATTTCGAATTCTTCAGGGGCGGACTGGCAAACAATGGATGGGGATGGACCAACCTGCATTCCGGCAAATACTATGAGCAGCTTGCTGCTGACTATTGGGTATTGTCTTTCGTGGAAGGAACAAGGCCGGATGGATACATGTTCAATCATACCGAAGATTACACGAGCACCTGCAAAATCAACCTCTCGGTAACCGACAAGAACGGTGCGCCGATTGATGGCGCGCGAGTAATTTTCTACGCCACTCCGGGCCATCCCAATTCCGGTGATGACGGAATTTCCTACAGCGGCGAAGCATTCACTGACTACACCGGTAAAGTGTCTTACACCGCCGGAGACAACAAGTATTACCTCTATCAGGTTTATCACCCTACTTTCGGGACAATCCCCTCGGAAACAGAAGCCACATTTATTGTCGGTTATGTTCAAAATGGTGCACTTGCAGGTGCGAAATCAAAAGCGGGTTCGACTTATGCCGATACCGCACAGTTTACTAATGCCGTTATGCCGGCTTTCAATGGAAACGACCTCGGCCTTGTTAAAAATGCCGACTACTTCGTCGATTTGAACCTCAAAGCTACTGATATCACGACGGGAGTATATTTCAACGACAGCCAGAGAAGCCGTTTCTTCTACTGGAATCCCGATAGTGCCGGTTCATATAGCGTATTGGTGATGGACCAGGAAAACGCTGCAAATTTCCTTTCCGGGAAAAGTTACTCAGCCTATAATATCATCCCGAATATTATCGGGGAAAAGCTGAGCCTCGGCCTTCCGTCTGAAGGGAAATGGTACGTGGCCGTATCAAACGGTGCGTCCTCCAATAATTACAGGCATATCACAGCGAATTGCACGCTATGCAAAGGCTCATTCACCGGAATTGAGCAGAAGCCTGATTTGCTTTCGTCAATAAAAGCATGGCCGAACCCATTCACGACGAGCATCAATATCCAATGCCCTGAAAACACTTCAAAAGTCATCATATGCGATATGCTTGGCAACACGGCCGCCGCTGCCGCGGGTTCAAACATGTGCTGGAACGCCGGCGATAACGCTGCCCCGGGTGTATATTTCGTCAAGGCATATACTCCAAAGGGAATCATAACGCAAAAGATAATTCTCGGCAGGTAAAAACAATCGATCTATTAAAGAAAATGGGGCTGTTTCGTAAATCAGCCCCATTTTTTTTTCCGGTTTCAATCCCGGACTCCTGCTTTAAGCAGATGAATTTTCAATAAGTTATATATTCACGACAGTCACCCCCGCACCACCTTCAACGAGTTCTCCCAGCCTGAAGGACTTTACGGAAGGATGGTGTTTCAGGTAATCGTGCACTGCAATTCTTAGAGCCCCGGTGCCTTTTCCGTGAATAATCGTCAGCAGTTCTATGTTATTCAGGATCGCGTCCGAAATGAACTCATCCACCTGCCTTAGTGCCTCATCGGCTCTCATTCCGCGCAGATCAAGCCTCGATGAGCCTTCGAATTTGATATAGTCGCTTGCTTCTTTCCGCTTCTCAGGCTTCTTCTCCGATAGCCTGAGCTTGCTGAATTCCAGATTAAATTTCAGGCCATTGAACTCCACGAGAGCAGATTTATTTTCCGAATCCACTGCAAGCACCGTGCCGACTGATTCTGAATCAGACATTTTCACGGCATCGCCCGGAGCCAGCTCCGCGGGGACTTCGCTCCGCTTTTCCGTGCTCTTCTTCATTCTTTCCACTCTCTTTTCAATCGCTTCTTTCTGCTTCGTGTAGTCTTCTTTGATTTCTCTTATGGATTTTTTTTCTTCCTTGATTTCCTTGATGGTGCTTTCAATCAAAGCATTCGCGTTGCTGACAATTTCAGCGGCATCTTCCCTGGCTTTGTCAACGATGGCCTTCTTTTTATCTGATATTTCGGCCATTTTTGCATCGTATTTCACCTTCAGCTGCTCAAACTTGCGTTTCTCTCTTTGCGCTGCCACTTTGAGCTCGAAGGCTTCCGATTTATATTTCTGAAGCACGGAGATGCTCTTCTCCAGCTCTTTTTCACGCTTGCCGAGGTATTGCTTCGAACGGTTCAGCACAAGCTCCGTCAGGCCTATATTCTTAGCAAGAAAGAAAGCATAGCTGTTGCCCGGAATGCCCGATTGAAATTTGTAGGTAGGCTTCAGCTCCTTCTCGTTGAACTCAAGTGATGCATTTTCAATCACACCCCTGTTCAGGGCATATGTTTTGAGCGATGACTGATGGGTTGTGGCAACGAAAAACAATTTATTCTCGATAAAAGTATCAAGTATTCCACATGCCAGGGCGGCTCCCTCCTGCGGGTCGGTGCCGGATCCAATCTCATCGATCAGCACGAGAGAACTCGGGGTGCAGTTCGCTATTATTTCCTTCAGCCTTACCATCTGCGAGCTGAAAGTGCTCAGGTCGTTCTCGATTGACTGATGATCCCCGATGGCGGAATATATAGCGCGGTAGTTTGTCTTGCACACTCCAAGCGGGAAAATGCCGCTCAATGCCATTGCAATACTGAGTCCAATGCTTTTCAGGGCAACAGTTTTGCCGCCGGCGTTGGGCCCTGAAACAAGATGCCCGCGTTTTTCCTCGCTGAATTCAATGCTGAGAGGTATCACTTTGGCAGCCCCCTTTGCATGAACAAGTATCGGATGCTTAACATCCTTCAGAATCACCTCGTTCTCATCAGAAATCACCGGCATGATGCCGCCATATTCAAGAGCGTATTTGCCTTTTGCCCTGATGGAATCAATGTGGGCCAATACTTCCACCGATTGGAGGAAGGCCTTCGCGCTCTCACCGATTTCCGCGGTCAGGTTCGAAAGTATCTTATATATCTCGCGCTTTTCCTCGTTCAAGAGCAATGACAACTCGTTATTCATTTCAATGACTTCAGTCGGCTCTATGAATACTGTTGCCCCGGTGGCTGAAACGCCATGAATAATGCCGGATAGATGCCTTTTGTGCTCTGCCTTGACGGGCAGCACGAACCTTCCTTCCCTCAATGATACGAAGTCCTCGGTGACAAGCTCTTCCTCA
>CAZIHB010000031.1:0-11230 GCA_964538535.1 uncultured Hyphomicrobiales bacterium
CCGGCTGGATAGTAGGTGCAAATTACGAGATGGAGTTCTCCCGGAACTGGTTTGCCGGGGTCGGTTTATACTATGACTACCTGGGGATAAGCAGCTCATTCCGCGAGATCGAGGGCATATCGTTCCATTCGGATATCACCGGGCGCGAGGAAAAAGTGGCCGTGGAATCGCGCCACAAAGGAGATGTTTCGGTTTCCGCGCTGGGCGCGATGCCCTACGCGCGGCTCAGCCTGTTTCGTTACATGTTCGCGCGCCTGGGCCTCGGGGCATCCTATGTCGTGTCGTCCAACCTGAAGCACACGCAGGAACTGCTGACGAAGAAAGCCACGCTCAGCGCGGGCGACGTGGTTTACCCGTCACTTGTTAACGGCAGCTCGGGCACAGCCACGCTCGAGGACGGCGAAATCAAGGAACTGAACGCGCTTCAGCTTTCATTAGTGCCCCAGCTTGGCGTGAACATATACATTAATGAAGTCACGAACCTGTCGCCGACCTTCATGTACTTCGTGCCGTTGAACGAATTGTCGGGCCGGGGCAAGGATTTCAGGGTGTCGTCGTGGAGGATCTGCCTGGAGCTGCGCACCACGTTTTAAGGCGGCGCAGCGCCAGTGTGAAAAAGTACTGATTAAAGCGAACAAAGTCTTCACACGTCATTCCCGCGAAACAGGCTCGTGAAAAGTCCCAAATGCAGCAATAAAGCAGTGACACGTCATTCCCGCGAAAGTGGGAATCAATTGATTTACAAGAGCTTATGGATCTCCGCGTTCGCGGAGATGACGACGGGAAAAAGCCGTTGCCGCGGTTTTTACACAGGCTGTTCCGCGGAGATGACGGCTGGCAAGAGGCGGCACCGCGGTTTTAACGCAGGGTGCTTTCCGGGATGCAGGTGCAAAAAATTGCTGCGGCGGCTTTTAAGCAACTAAAGCGGGAAAAGGCGTGTGTAGGAAAAACAACCCCCAAAAAATAACATGTGGCCTGATAAAATATTATCCCGAAACCCGATTTTCTTCCGATGCCGCGAGCATTGCGCACGGCCGCAACTGCAGCGAAAAATATATTTAATTCTTATAGATTGAAGTTTGGACGCAAAAAATTAGTGTAGTAAAAAAAATGACTATGATTTTCCAAATTTTGATACAATAATAGGAAAAAAATTCTTAAATTTTGTAGGAGAGTACCAGCTCTAAAATAAACGGTCTTTCCCCGCCGGAAAGAAAGCCGACGGGAAGGAAGATATTGACGGATTTTTGAGTCAGGTATAAAGATAATGATAAATATTATTGTAATGAGTATTTGAAGAAATAATCGATGGTAGGAGCTTATGCATCGTGTAATTACCAAATCAATCGTTTTATTGGCGCTAATGTGTCTGATGGGCAGTACGGGCCTATTCGCACAGAGCGGCACTAACGCTCCCGTCAACAGGCAGGAACTGTTTGCTTCGGCCGAAGTAAACCTTTACAGCGCAACTCTTGTTGCGGAAGGCAGCTCAGTCAAGGCTGATGATAACAGCATTCTTGCCAAGGGCAGAATCAGAATCATTAACCTCGGCCCCGTAGTTAATTCAAGCGCACTCGATTACGCGCCGACAATCAGTGCCGACGGAAAAACTCTTTATTTCGTATCGAACCGCCCGGGCAGCATTCCGACTCCCGACGGTGCCCCCTCTCACGATTTCTGGGCAGCAAAGAAGAACGACCGCCTTGACACGGTATTCTTCAAGCCGTTCAATATCGATACGTCAAAAACTTACGGCAATCTTGGCGTGAACACCCCCAGGCACGAGGGAGCCGCCTCAATTGCAGCCGACAAGCAGTCACTCTATTTCACCGCGTGCAACAGAGAGGACGGCCTTGGCTCTTGCGATATTTATAAAACCACGATCGAAGGCGATAAGTGGGGCAAGCCGGTCAATCTCGGCCCGAAAGTAAATTCGAAGTACTTCGAATCGCAGCCCTCGATCTCGCCGGATCAGAGCAGGCTCTATTTTGTTTCTTGCAGGCCGGGCCCCAACAGCAACGGCGATAATGAAAAAGACAATTTCGACATTTGGTACTGCGACTGGGATGAGGACAAAGAAGAGTGGAAAGACGCAAAGAACCTCGAGCAGGTGAACACGAAGAAACGCGAGGAATCTCCATTCATCGCGGCTGACAACCAGACTCTCTTCTTCGCCTCGAACGGATGGAAACCAAACTATGGCGGGCTCGACTTCTACGTTACAAGATACGACCCCTCCACGGACAAGTGGGCCACTCCCGAGAACCTTGGCGAGCCAATCAACACGAAGGATGACGAGCAGTTTATCACTCTGCCGGCCTCCGGCGACATCATTTACTTCTCCTCGAAGAGGACTGACCTTGCTCATTACCAGGGCAATCTTGATATATTCATGGCATTCGTGCCAACCTTCTTCCGCGCGGTCAACGTGGTGGGAACTGTTATTGACGAGTGCACGGGCGATTTCATCCCCTCGGTTGTAACGGTGCACAACCCGATCACAAACCGCGTCATGAAGGACAGCCTCACGCTGACGCACAACCAGTTCGAATATATTGTTTCGAACACTGACTACGGCAACCCGAAAGATTCTCTTAAATTTGTTGACCTGACGATCAGCGCCGAGAATCCTAAATACGGCAAGAAATCCGTGGTGCAGAGAGTGACGAAACCCTCGAAAACAGAAGACCCGAACGAGATCAATAAATTCGCCGACGAGATCAAGGTCGTGGTGCCGTTGGGCAACAGGCCTGTGCTCAAGGCTGATATTGACGAGGCAGACTACATCAGAAGGATGAAAGCAAAACAGCCTCAGCTGGCATCCTATCGCGGGCTCGTGATGGAGCAGGTGCAGACGTGGGACCTCTACCCGCTGCTTAACTACATATTCTTCGACAAAGGGTCGTCAAAGATCCCGTCAAGGTACATCACTTTCGATTCACCCGCGCAGACGAAATTCTTTGCAGATACATCAATCGCGGGCGGCACGTTGAACAAGTACTATCACATTCTGAATATTTACGGCTTCAGGCTGAACAGGTACCCGAACACGAAGATCGAGATCGTTGGCTGCAACGACGGCACCACACCTGAAGAAAAGAAAGCAGGCCTCTCGAAGGAAAGAGCCGAGAACGTTTATAACTACTTCAAGAATGTATGGAACATCAGCGAAAGCAGGATGAAACTCACTTTCCGCGACAAACCCCAGGTAGTGTCCAACCTTAAGGATTCACTCGGTATCGTTGAGAACCGCAGGGTGGAAATCCTCTGCAACGACTGGAACGTTATGCAGCCTGTGTTCGACAAGGATCCCAAGACGTTCCCGCAGCCCGAGACAATGAATTTCGTGCTTGATAACGGCATTGAGGATGCTATCATTGCCAAGCGCAGAGTGGAAGTGAAACGCGGCGACAAGATGTGGAAAGTGATCGATCCAGGCAAAATCACAGAGAAGAAATATAACTGGGACTGGACGAATGATGACGGCAACTATCCGAAAGGCGAAGTGCCTTACGTGGCCCAGATGATCGTTACGACGCTCAGCGGCGCCGAGTGCAAATCCGATCCGATTAACATCCCCGTCAAGCAGGTATCGACAGAAGAAAAGAAAGTTGTGATCGGCTCCGACTCGACACTTGAGCGCTACAGCCTGATCCTCTTCCCGTTCGATCGTTCGGACGCCGGCGAGATCAACGAGAAAATCATGCGCGAGTATGTTTACAATCGCTGCAAACCTTCCTCGACGATCGAAGTAATCGGCCACACAGACGTTGTCGGCCTCTATGACCACAACAAGCTTCTCTCGGTGAAGCGTTCAAACACTGTTAAGAATGGCATCAACGGCGTGACAAAAGGCAAATACGGTTTGCTCAACTCGCGCGGCGTAGGTGAGGATGAACCGCTTTACACGAATGACCTCCCCGAAGGACGCTTCTATAACAGAACTGTACAGGTTATCATCCGCACTCCTGTGGAAGAATACCAGAAGTAATGCAAGAATTGATGAGCATTAACAAGCCGTCCCTCGGGGCGGCTTTTTTTTTGAAAATTTAACTTTATAATCAGTTAAATTGTAAATAAATTGTAAACAGGTAAATTTCGTTTTTTATTATTTATTACCGGGGTACTTAGATGAATTTACTTCAGGTATGCACTTATGCCGCCAGTGCTGTTTTCGCGGCCGGGTGCATATACAAGGGCGTTAAGATTGCAAACGCCCCCGCCCACTTGCGCTGGGAGCTTTATCCCGTGCCGCACGAGAAGGGCAAGGCCGGCTATGGCGGCTCCATGGCCGAGGAACCCGACTTCTGGGAGAAAGAACAAAAAAAAGATTATTTTGGCGAGATAGCCTGCATGGCTAAGGAAATATTATTACTGCACGGAGTGCGAAGCCACAACAAGCCGCTATGGCGGTCTTCTTACCCGATGCACTTCGGGCTTTATATCGTTATGGCCAACGTGTTCCTTGCGATTGTCTCGGCAATCCTCGTCATGGCCGGGGCCGGGGGATCTGCCCTGCAGGCGGCAATTCTTTCCGTCATACCGCTCATGGCACTTGGCGCGGGCGTGCTCGGATCGCTGGGTGCAATATTTCTCCTTGCAAGGAGACTGACTGATCCGAAGCTGAAGAACTTCAGCACGCCGAGCCACTTTTTCAATCTCGCTTTGCTTGCCGCGATATTCATCAGCGGGCTGGCATGGCTTGCCACTGATGCCGGCTTTGCCGCGCGCGAGGTCAATTTTATCGTCTCGTGCCTCACGGGGGCTGAAATTCAGATGCCCGCCGCGGCGCAGGTGCATGTAATTTTCGCGCTCATTTTTCTTGTTTACATGCCCTTCACTCACATGACGCATCTATTCACGAAGTACTTCACTTACCACAAAGTGAGATGGGACGACGAGGCGAACAAGAAAGGCAGCAGGCTGAACACGAGACTTCAGAAGCAGCTGAGGCTGCCGGTGAGCTGGAGCGCCCGCCACATCGGCGCGGACGGCAGGAAAACCTGGTTGGACATAGCGGCAGGAATGCCCGGGGAGGAAAAAAATGCAGAATAATAATTTGAAAATAAAAGATATAAGCCGTCCTGCCGAGCAAATGACAACACTCGACACTAAGGACTTCATGCCGCTGCCCGCGCCTTTCGACAAGATCGAAGAGCTGCCCGGATTCAAACAGCTGGATGAAAAAACGAGAGGCAAATTCGAGCATTCACTCGACGGGGTGATAGCTGCACCTCTTGAGAAGCCTGAAAGCAAGGAGCAGGAAGAAGCACTGGTGAAATCATTTATCAGCGGGCTGCACAAGCTCTTTACTAAAGAAAACAATTGGACTTTCCTGCAGCCGCTCGTACTCTCGATGGAATACTGCGCGAAGTGCCAGACGTGCATCGATAGCTGCCCCATCTATGAGAGCAGCGGTTTCAACGAGATATACAGGCCTACATACCGCGCTGAAATTCTCCGCAGGTTATACTACAAGTATGTCAAGCCGGGCTCGAAGGCGTTCCATGCCTTTCAGCAGGGAGATATAGAGCTGAATTGGACGCTTATATCGCGCCTTTTCGAGTTGAGCTACAGGTGCACGCTTTGCCGCAGATGCGCCTCTGCCTGCCCGATCGGCGTGGATAACGCGCTTATCACTCACGAGCTGCGCAAGCTTTTCAGCATGGAAATGGGCCTGGCGCCAAAGGAATTGCACGAGAAAGGTTCGGTTCAGCAGCTGAGGGTAGGCTCATCCACCGGCATGACGCCCGAAATTGTGCGTGATAATGTCGATTTTATTGATGAAGACACGTCTGACCGCACGGGCTACACCGTGAAGACAAAATGGGATGTGGAGGGCGCCGACGTGCTCCTGATTCACAATGCAGGCGAGATAATGGCCTGGCCGGACAATATAGGCGGCTATGCCCTGCTACTGGACCTTGCCGGCATCAGCTGGACCATGTCGAGCGACCTCGTGGCCTATGACGGCGTGAACTACGGGCTGTTCTATGACGATGCACAGTACGCGAGGATCGCTGCAAAGCACTACGAGGCTGCACGCAAGCTGAAAGTGAAGAAGATCGTGATGGGTGAATGCGGCCACGAGAGCAAAGCACTTGGCCCGATTTCCGACAGAATTTTCGGCGACATACCGCGCGAATCAGTGCTCGTGCTGCTTGAGCAGATTGTATTCAGCGGCAGGATTAAGTTCGACCCCGAGAAGAATTACTTCCCGGTGACGCTCCACGACCCGTGCAACCTCGTTCGCAGCATGGGAATCGTCGAGCCCCAGAGGCGCATACTGCGCTACCTGGCCCCGAAATTCCGCGAGATGGCGCCCAAGGGGGTCGAGAATTACTGCTGCGGCGGCGGCAGCGGATTTGCCATCATGGGCGGCAATAATTTCGGAGACTGGCGCCTGCAGCTGAGCGGAAGAATGAAGTTCAGGCAGATACTCGACGCTTTCTCGGATTGCGACATGAGCCCCTCGGCGCCAAAATACGTCTGTGCGCCGTGCTCGAACTGCAAGGGGCAGATACGCGACCTGCTGGAATATTACGGTGCGACGGAGAAAGCCGGGATTTACTATGACGGGCTCGTGGAGCTCGTGGTGAATGCCATGGCGGACCTCCCTGAGCCGTATATCAACTTTGAAATGATGTGAGCTGCCGGAAATCATAAGCGGCTGGCTCGCAGGTCATTTTGCAGCATTTGCTTTAATTGAACAAGCAAGTATGGAATAAAAAAATACAGGGGTGCGGCCCGCCGTGCCCCTGTATGGTATTTCGCGCTTTCACCCGAAATAATCAGCCTTTTTAATGATAAAAGGCAAATGTTTTGTATAGTGCTTTCTATCAGAAGAGCCTTCAATCTGATATCACGCTGCGGCGGCGGATGACAGCCGCGCCTATTTCTCCACTTCTTCTATGATCCTGAGAGATATTTCGTCGCAGAGCAGGTAGCCCTTCCGTGTGAGTTTAATCATATTTTTCCCGTCCGTCACGAGGCCGTTTGTTTTCAGGTTCTCGAGCAGCGGGTTGATCTTTTCCTTCAGATCGAACCGGAATTCCATGGCGAATTCATTCATGTTAAGTCCCTCCGCCCGAATAGCCAGGATGATTTTCTCCCTGATTTTATCTTCCCTCGAGAGTACTTCTTCAAAATCTGTCGGTATCAGGAAATGATCAATCATATCTTTATATTTCACCAGGCTCTTGACGTTTGCATGGCGAAGGCTGCCCAGGTGCTCGTGGGCCGACGGGCCGAAACCGAAATACTCGCCGCAGTCCCAGTAATTCAGGTTGTGCCTGCATTTTTTGCCGGGCCTGGCATAGTTGGAGACCTCGTAATGCTCGTATCCGGCATATTCCAGCCTGTCGAGCGTCAGTTCGAAAAGGCGCGCGTCGGTTTCTTCCGAATTTTTCATCACTTCGCCGAGATTCAGCAGCCTGTGAAGCGGCGTGCCCTCTTCGTAGATCAGGTTGTAGGCCGAAATGTGGGCCACATCCAGAACAATGGCCCGGGAGAGGCTGTAGTTCCATGAGTCAGTGCTCTGCCCGGGCAGAGAATAAATCAGGTCGATATTGATATTGTCGAAGCCCGATCGAGCGGCATCCTCAAGAGTTCTGACCGCTTCCTCGGGGGAATGAATCCTTTGCAGGAATTCGAGCTCTTTTTTCAAAAAGGACTGCACGCCGATGCTGATCCTGTTTATGCCCAGGTTGAGATATTCTTTGAAATAGGCGGAATCGGCAGCGCCCGGGTTGCATTCGATGGAAAATTCCGCATCGGGGCTTATGTTAAAATGCTCGTGGAGAGAATTGATAAGCGAGGCGAGGTCGTCGAGCTGCATCAGCGTCGGGGTGCCGCCCCCGATGAAAATCGTGTCTATGGAAGGCTTCGACGTGTAGTCGCTGGTTTTGAGTGTGATCTCTCTCTTCAGGTAGTCGATATAGCTCGTTATCTGCGACAGGTCGGTGACGGAGTAGAAGTCGCAGTAGAAGCATTTTTGCATGCAGAAAGGGAAGTGTATGTAGATGCCCGCCATTATATCACCTAACAGGTTTAAATAATCTGTCGAATCGTGTCGAGGCCGCTTTCCCGGTGCTGTCCGGGCCGTGCGACCAGTATATGATCACGGGGCGGCCCGCGATGCGCGAGTCCGGCAGCAATCCCCAGTGCCTTGAATCAAAACTGTGTTTCCTGTTGTCCCCAAGCACAAAAAAGTAATTGTGCTTCACGATATACGTGTTTCGTTCATTACCGTTAATATATATCTTGTCGTTTCTTGCCTCAAGTTTATTGCCTTCGCCGCGAATAAAATCCTGCCATCGAATCAGCCCGGGCAAGTCCAAATGCAATGTGTCTCCTTTTTTCGGTACGACGATAATGTTCCCAAATAGTTGGGCATTTCCTCCGGGTGAATATGAGCAATTGATCAGCCGCATGTTCGATCCTGATTCCTGCATCACTTCGCCGCCGAGCGAGACGAGCGTGTCGCCGGGCACTCCCGCTACCCTCTTGACAAGATAGCGCCCCGGCTCGGAGGGCGTGGCAAAGTCGAATGCCACTATGTCGCCCCTGCGTATTGCCTTAAACCATAATCTCGGCGGGTTCGCGAGGCTGATGCCGAGTATGGGGAGCCTTGGCGGCGAGCCTGCGAACCAGCTCAGCCTGCTTATGATCACGTAATCGCCCGGCAGGAGAGCATCTTTCATTGATTCGGTCGGTATCGCGTAGAAATCGCAAACGCAGGATTTGATAAACAATATAAATATAATGCCAATCCCCAGTATTACTGCTTTGCGCCTGAACAATCGCTTGTCGGGTTTACTATCGTTATTTTCCATGTTCCGCCTCAATCTTCTCTTTCCTTAACTTGTCCGGCCATTCTTATGACGTTGCAAATCACCGTTTGGTTACAAAATTAGGGAATAAGAAGAAACAAGAGGCTTAGCGGGTAAACTTTATGCAAAAGAAAAAAACAAAACCGGGACGAACATTGCATCGCCCCGGCAGTATTTTTTGTAATTCCCGCGGTGATTAATCCGGGAAGTCTGTCGGGTCGTGCGTGGTAATTTCATACAGCTCGATCGTCTTGCCCGGCTCCATGACAAAAGCCTTCAGCCCGAGAGCTTCCACGCGCTTCACGAAGTCCTGCGGATCGGCTTTGATCACGGGGAAAGTGTTGTAATGAATCGGCACGGCAAGGCCCGGATTAACCATTTCCACTGCTTTCGCGGCGTCGCGGGCATCCATGGTGAAGTTGCCGCCGATCGGGCAGAGCATCAGGTCGATTTTATCAAGTTCGCCTATGAGCTTCATATCGAGGAAAATGCCGGTATCACCGCAGTGATAGATTTTATTGCCTCCCATCGTGACGACGACTCCGGCGGGTTCGCCCATGTAAAGGCCGTTCTCGGCAGAAGATCCGTGGTGTGCTATGGTGAATTTCACCCTGCCGAACGGGAAATCATAGGCGCCGCCGATATGCATGTTGTGAGCCTTGATGCCGTTGGAAGCCGCGTAATTGGCAAGCTCATTCACGGCAATAATCGTGGCATTGCACCGGGATGCTATTCTGAAGGCATCGCCAAGGTGGTCGCCGTGCGCGTGAGTCAGAATGATATAGTCCGCGTTAATTTTGGCAGCTGTGGTCGGCGCGAGCGGGTTGCCCGTCAGGAACGGGTCTATGAGCAGTTTGACCTTGCCGTCATCAAGCAAGAAGCCTGAATGGCTGAGATAAGTAATGTTCAACATGATTTAGCTCCTATTATCAATCAATAACATGGTTAAATCTATTCTTTTGATGCTAATTTTACTTCGAGCACGAGTTCTTTCTCGAGGGACTGCCCGCGGAGCACGTGCACCTTCACGACGTCCCCCGGGTTTAGCTCGCGCAAGGCGTACATCAGGTCGTGCAGGTTCTTCACGCCTTTATCGCCGACCATGACGATCACGTCGTCGCCCCTGAGGCCGGCCAGGCGCGCGGGACTGCCCGGCTGGGTGTCTGATATCCTGCAGCCAGCGGGGCAATCATCGAAGCTTGGCACGATGCCGAACCAGACCCTTGCTCCCGAGCGCCCCCCCTGCTTTCCTGCCTGTGATGTCTCGGCGGCCTCAGTGAATTTTGGCCCGGCGGCGGCATTGGCTATTGCCCGGGCAATGCCCTCCGCGCACTTAACTACTTTTTCCTCGCCGGGGAAGTTTATCCTTGAGACGACGTCGTTCGGGCTGTGGTAGTCGCCATGTGCCCCGGTGAAAAAATGCAGCACCGGCACCTTTTTTCTGTAGAACGGCGTCTGATCGCCGGGGCCGTAGCCGTCGCTGAGCAGCGTGACACCGATGGAATCCGCCGCCGCGACTGAATCAATTATTGCGGAAAATTCTGCCGCTGACTTTGCCCCGAAGATTTTCAGGTTGTTGTCCCTCAGCCTGCCTATCATGTCGAAATTCAACATGGCTGCTGTTTTTTCAATCGGGACAAGCGGGTGTGCCGCGAAGTATTCCGATCCTTTCAGGCCAAGCTCTTCACCGGTGAATGCAACAACCGCTACGCTCCGTTTCGGGGGGTGCGCGGCCATTGCCCTCGCTATCTCTAAAATGCCGGCCACGCCCGAGGCGTTGTCGTCAGCACCGTAGTGTATCATGGGCTTTTTCCCGCGATAGGATGAATTATAGCCGCCGAGGCCCAAATGGTCGTAGTGAGCGCCGAGGATTACATATTCATCTGCCAGGGCGGGGTCTGCACCTTTTATTATGCCGGCCACGTTGCAGGTCTGCACTTCCTTTTCCGACAGGTAAACACTCAGCACAGCTTCGGCGCTGCCGATAGCGAAGCTTTTTGGTTTCCGCGTCTTGTTAATTTCCATCTCCACTGAGTATAACTCCAGATGCTTCGGCAATAACTTTGCAATGGAATTGCGGTTTGCCTGAATGGCAATAATTCCCGAGTTTCGGCCCAGCGGCTCGTAAATCATCTTGTCGAACACGTTAGCGGAGTCGCCCTGGATTTTCACGAATATGATGCCCGCAGCACCGTGGTTTTTCGCGTTTGATGATTTATAGCGGTATCCCGTGTAGCGGCTGAAGGGGCCCTCGGACTTCCCGCCGTCGGGTGAATTGCTGAGCACGATAACCACTTTACCCTTCACGTCGAGCCCTGCATAGTCGTCATAATTCAGGTCGTTAGCCGATATACCGTAGCCGCCAAAAGCAAGCTCACCCCGGGCCGTTCCGGTGTCGC
>CAZIHB010000032.1:0-11108 GCA_964538535.1 uncultured Hyphomicrobiales bacterium
TGAACATATAGAGTTTTTTTTCAGTATCATCAAAATAATAATATTTATATCTGTTGAACTGATACAACGAATCGTAATTTTTATCCTTTTTGTCGATAATGGGTTTTATTGTCACCCCATTATCTTCAGTTCTGAATAAAATCGGATAGCTTTCTTTGTCTGCCATGAACATATATGATCCATCTTTTATTTTAACTGGTGATTCCATCACACTCATGCATGAAGCATTTGATACTACTTGCAATGTACTATCTTTTATATCAAGGACTTCAATGAGTTTATTTTTTCCTGTGATATACATCTTGTCACGGGATATGGCAAAGTCATTTATCTTATTGTATATATAATTATCAGTATAAACATTAGCATTGTCAATGAATTGTGTTTGATCGGTGTTCAGAGGGTAAAATATTCCGTTTATCACCTTGAAAATTGAACTTATTTCTTTTAAACCAGTGTATTTTTCAACAGTTTTAAAATCCTTGGTTCGATAAACATCACCGGCATTGTGCAAGCCGGGGTATCCTGCAAACTTCTTTGCAACTATTAACTTCATATATATATATTCATTATCTGCAGCAAGGCAATATCCGGATTTGTATTGATAAAGTGAATCAAATACACTGTTTCTTGCAAAAGACAATGTGTCCAGGGTTTTTAGATTCATATCGAAACGAATAAAATTTGAAGAATCAGTTTCAAATATCAATTTATTCCCAATAATTAGCATTGAATATCTGTAAGTCGGTCCAAACCAGTCGAACCCATAGTTGTACTGCTGTATCACAGGAGAATAGATTGGTACTTTATTCTCGACTTTAAATTCTTCTGATAATTTTACCAGCTTATTTCTTGTTCTGGCAAAATACCCTCCCGGCCCTTCAATAACTGCCAGAACTGAATCCCTGACGCTGCCGGCCTCTTTCCATCTATCCGGACTGCCTGCAGAAATGGCAATATCCCCTGCATCGTTGAAAGCAGTTATACCTGTTTCATTGATGAATACTTTTTGCACAGTTCCTCTGCCGAATACTTTCACCTGCTTCCATGTGGCGGCTCCGTCGCAGCTCACGAGCATCGATCCGAAGCTGCCGTAGGCTATTATCGTATCTCCTTTCACTTCAATGCCCTGAAAATCAATAGTTAAGGGAGTAACATCGAAATTGTGCGCCAAGGCACCTGAAAACACTGCAAGAATTGCCAGCAGGAAAATAGTAACATTTCGCATTATGCACTCCTGAAAATCTATTTTTAAAAATCAACACTTCAATTCTATAATAAACAGTTGAACAGCAAAATCGTTACACCTGAATTTTTATTTTTTTGTGATTATCAGCTTGAATGAGCGCAGAGTGCGGAGTTTTGAATATTTTTTCTTATTTCTTCTTCTCCCTCCTGAACTCCTCCTTCTTATCCTTCTCCATCTTCTCGGTGGCATATTGAAAAATGAGCCGCGGCGATTCATTTTTCCATTTTTTTAGAAACACCTCCACTTCTGCCGGGTGGCGCTTCCATGCCTCGCGCAGGAACCATCCCTCGCCCTGCTGCACGGGCCTCGCGGCGTCCATCATCAGGCTCTCCACGAAAAGAAGAAGCGGCCCGACCTCGGCATTCATCTTTACGCAGGCGATCATGCTCACCGGCACCGCGCGCCGCTGCCAGATCGATTCGGATTGCTTCCAGTCTGCAACGTCCTCGTAGCCCGCGATCCCCTTTTTGTAGCAGTATCCTATTATCTCGCTGCAAATATAGTCGGTGTGCGCCCAGTTCGTAACGTAATTCTCGAGCCAGGTGCCCACCCTCGCGAGCACTTCTCTCGAGAAATCCCTTTTGTATTTAAGCAGAAACATGACTGCCAGGCTCCCCTCCTCGTATTTGCCGCTTTTCATCAGCTCGTCGCCAAGCGCCAGGAAACCTGGCAGCCCAAGAGATTTTCCTTTTTCCTCGAACCATTTATCCTTTTGTGAGATGAAAATATCCTGCGCCACTCCCCAGGCATCGTAGCCATCCTTGAAATACCTGCTGTATTTTTTCACAAGATCCGGGTTTGCATTCTCTGAAAAGAATCCTCTGATTTCGGAAAGAAATGATTCTACCATAATTTCACCTGCATGACTATTTATTATACATATAAAATTCGGGGGAACGGGCGTCAACCATCCCCCCTGCCTTGCATAAAAATAGCAAATTATTGCCTGTTAATAACAACTTTGCAGAAAAACATTTTATTTTCCACAATATTTTTCAGCAGGTAAACACCCCGCGAAATATCAGTGTATTTCACCTCAACGCTGTTCTGCCCTGCTTCGCGGGCGAAATCCGTGATGCCTGCCATTTCAAAATATTATATTTAGACGGAGGCACAGATAAGCCACCGTACTAAAATAGCTCATCGGACGTGTTAAGATATTGATTTAAGCGCATATTTATCTATATTCGCCTCCGCCAAAGATTCGTCCTGCACTCAATCACGGTATAAATATATAAAATTCCTGCTGTTTATGATATATTATTTAATATTGTGTGCCTGTTTTTTTTATCTTTGTTATATGATATATTTGTTTTACTTATTTAGCTATTATTTCCTTTCTATTTACTTTGCCTCAGCAGAAACCTGAAAGCTTCTGTCATTGAATCATAATCACAATTCTGGAGCACACCGAGAGGATACTTCCTCTTGAATGGCAGATTGTGGCCACCATTTGTCACTTTATAGAACACTACGTCCTTCATGCCTTTCCAGCTGTATCTGACTGCAGTGGAATTGTCGGCCGTGCAGTAATCCGGAATTCGCGCGGTGTCCGGCCCGATGACAGCATTGTTTCTGCCAAGCCAATAGTTCAGATTCTCCTGCGCGGATGATGCTATTATTATCGGTTTTGCCTCCGGCCCCACATTGCTTCCCTCCCACCTGAACACTGGGTCGGCCGTGCCAAGAGTGATCATCACCGGTATCGGGGGCATGGGCCTTCCGGCTTCGAGCTCTTCCCTGCCGAGTGTGGCAATGAAAACTGCCATTCCGGCTATTTTTTCCGGCATTTCAAGCGAAAGGCGGTATGCCATCGTGCCGCCATTCGAGATGCCCACAACATAAACCCTGCGCGGATCGCAATTGAATCTGTTTATGAAGTGATCCGTCAATTCACGCAAAAACGCCACGTCATCCACTCCGTCGGACGGGTCATAAGTAGTGCCCATGTTGTCGTTCCAGTGTGCCGCGATCGCGTTGGGATAGACAACCACCGCGCCGGCGCTGTCGGCCATACTGTAAGCGACGTGGCTGCTCATGTCCGAGGTTGATTTTGCCGATTCGCCGAAAGCGTGCAGGATAAGCACCAGGGGCGGCCGGGCCTGTTTCTTCAGATGCTTCGGAATATAATAAAGAATTGTGCGCTGCAGGCCCCGGCTCTGGAACGAATCCTCATGAAGCCCCGCCCTTTGGGATTCGCTGCCACTGCAGGCACCAAGGGATAAGACAATCAAAAAAACAGTAATTACTTTCCAAATAGAACAGGTCATTCCTGTTGTCTCGTCACTCAAACTTATAAATTACAGTTCAAACTTACCACCTTTTGTCCAATTATCCAGATTTATTCGCGGCCGCGATCGTACAGCCGGCACTACGACAAAATCATTACCGGCCCGGGCGCGACTGAACTCGATGAAAACCTCAGCGCAATACCGATTACACTACTCTTCAGGATGAAATTATGGGTGGCGGAGGTATCAGCCGGAGCAGGCGCTGCGCTTGTGAGTTCGAAAGTAAAAGCATTCGGCACCGGGTCAGACGCGCAATTCTGGCATTTCTGCTATCATTCTGCCGCCTCGTGCATCATTCCTGTTTCCGAACGGTTCGGCATAGGAGCCGAGGTAAAAATGCTCTATTTTTCAAAGCTGGAAAAAACCGTACTCTCGGGCGGGCTCATACTCTCTTGGAACATGTACAGGTATTGACAAATAAAGTGATATAGATAGAGGACGTGCACGGCCGCGTCCGGCGCTCCACTACCTGCAGCCTTGGATAAACTTCCCGGCGTGGCCATCAGTGCTTGTAGAGCAAAAAGATCACCAGGCCGTGGATGATCAGAATCAACGGCACGCCGAGGGCAAATTTAGTATGCTGCGTCTTGTGACGAAATATTTTCATTGCAAGGAATGCCCCGATGCTGCCCCCAAGCAAGGCACTTGCCATCAAATGCCTTTCGGAAACACGGCGGGCGCCTCTCTTGGCTTTTGATTTATCCAGAAAAAAAATGAAGAAGGCATAAATGTTCACTGCTGCCAAATAGTAAGACAACACGGGCGGCATATTCGTCTCCTCTGATTATTAAGCGGCAGCCCGGCCGTCAACGCCCGGCTGCCGCTTAGACATTAATAAACTTATCTATTTTTCAAATTCCAATTTCATCTTGTTCTTCTCGGGTGCCGCCGGCATTATTTCCATCTGAGCGAGCGGCCTGCCGGGCCTCGCGGTCTGCCCCGTCAGCAGCAGCGAGTAGCCCTGATAATGGAACAGCCTGCGCAGCTGCTCGATCGAGACAGGGCTGTTGAAATAAATGACGGTGGCCAATTTGCCCTCGTTCGCGGGGTGCGCGCAATTCATTAGCAGCAGGTTGCCGCCGGACTCGAACCCCTTTCCGTCGATTCTTATTCGTTCGCCCTTTATATCAGTCTTGGCGGGATAATGCCCGGCCATTTTCGAGTAAAAAGCATTAGCCTTGTCGTCACCAAGAATTATTATTGAACGATTCGCCCAGTCCTCATCTTTGATCTCGTCAATCGATTTTGCATCGGAAATATAATCGCTCTCTTTAACGAGCGCGGCAAAATCACTGCACACCTTGTAGTCGGGTGAGTTTTTGGAAGGCAGTATGATCAGCGGGTTGTCTGTCAGGGTCCTGCCGAAACTGTAAGGTATCTCCCATTTATTCAGCCTGCGCAGGCACTCGTAGTCCGGGTCGAGCAGAATTGAGCGCACCCTGCCCGCCACCTTGACGCCAAAGCTTGTTCTTTCTTTTTCAATCGTGCAAACCTGCCTGAGCGTGTCTTTGTCCGTTATTATTTTCACCGGCACAGCCATGTAGAATTTAAGATCCTGGCAGATATCAAAGCTGACCGTGTCCCCGTTTTTTTTGCCATTTACAATAGAAATGGTTGGTATGTCCGTTGAATTGAGCCATTGGTTGAATATTCTTCTCACAGGCAGTTTAATGCTGTCCCTCGCTGCCTGCTCGGCAAATTGCATGGATAATCCTTGCCAGGATGCTCTTTTACCTTTATTTTTCGCGGCAAAATTCCTGATGGCATTGAAGAAGCTGTCCTCGCCATAGACTTTCATCAGCTCGTAAAAAATGAATCCGCCCTTCTGATAGCCGATCACGGCATCGTCAGTCGTCACCTGCGATTTGAATTTCGAAACCGGATAGAGGTTCCTTGCCGGCAGGGCCTCCAGCGCCATCAGCGACTTCTTGCGCCAGTCAAGAGCCTCGTCCGGCTTGCCCGCAAGCACGTTGTAATAGTAATTCGCACTGAATGTGGTTAGCGCCTCGCACCAGTTGCCGGAGTTATAATCCACGTAAATGCTGTTGCCCCACCAGTTGTGAACAAACTCGTGCGCCAGCGAGCCCGGTGCAAGCACAACCCACGGCATGGCGGTCAGCCTGCTCGATAGCAGCGTGTAGCCGGGCATACCGAATCCGGTGGCAAAGAAATTCTCTACTATCTTGAAGCTCTTGTAGGGATATTGACCGAAAAGCTTTGTATAGTCCTGATAATACCTTACGGAAGCACCCAGGTAATTTTTTGCGGCGGGGTTGTTCCCCAGCGTGTATATGCTGAAATGCCTGCCGTCGTATGTAGTGTCGATAACGTTGTAATTGCCGCCGACAATAGTAAACTCGTCCGCGGGAAGTTCCGATATTATGTGATAAGTGCTTTTGCCGTTTTCATGCTGCTCCGCAACTACTTCACCCGAAGTTACGATAGTCTGCCCGCCGCTGATTTCCAGGCTTATATCAAAATCGGCAAGATCTTTCTCTGCCTGTGGGAACCAGCTTCCGCCGGGGAGGTATATCCCCTCGCCTTTTCTATCGGAAACAATGCCCGGGGTGTTCGAGTGTTTCCTGTTGAGCAGTGTGACATCGGGTGAATTATACACCTCGCCGCCGTATTCCATCACTATCCCGGAAGTTTCTTTTCCCTCAGGCTTGAAAATAATTTCATTATAAAGGCTGTCGGGCTTCAGGCTGTAATCAATTTTGCCGGATGGCGACCCGACATATAATATTTTCAGGCTTTTCAGCAGCTTGACGCTTCCCGTCTTTGCAACGGGATTTTTGAACCTGAAGGTGTCTGCACCATGTATTGAGCGATTCATCGGGTCAATGTTAAGCCTGATTTTATGCGATATTATATAATTCTCGCCGAGGTGCCCCCCCATCATGGCTTGCGACATTGGCTGTTTCTCTTTCTCGTCGAGCACAATCAGGTAGTCTCCTGCATCCTTCATTGATGAAACAAAAGAAGTGCCTCTGCCGGAATCAGCATAAATCGGGGCAATCACGGCTATCTTGAGCGACTTGTCCCGCTCTTCCAATTTCTGCACCGTGCCGAGATGATTATTTGAATGAAAATCACCGTTGAAATGAATCACTTGCCTTCCCTTATTCTCTTTCAGAAAGTCAAGTATGCTCTCGGCCATTGTCTCGTCCTTCACCACCTGAGCGCCATAGTAAAGATATAGCACGTTTTCCTGATTTGGGGTCATGGCCGTGTTTGAATCTATCCCCATGTTCATCATCATAGTTCTATAAAAATTCTTCTGATAGCTGTCCTCTTTGATATTGATGGTTCCTGCTATCATCTTTCTTTCTTCCGGCGGCAGGGCCTCAATACCTTCCCGGCCGCTCGCCGAATAGATCGCGGCATATTTCCTCGGCACGTTAGCAGCGATCACTTTCGAATTGTTCGCCTTGGCTGCCTCGAGCATGGGGCGGTAATATTCCTTGTAATCTGGCCAGGGCCTGCTTCCTTTCAAAAATTCTTCCTCGCTGATTTTCCCTTCAAGATAGCTGTCTATTATCGGCCTGACGTCGCGTTCGAACATCTCGAAAGAAACGGCCTGCTTTGGGTTTTGCCTGAAAAGAAGATCGGTGTAATCCTTCTGAATAGCGTGAATCAGCGAATCATCGTGAAATTCCCCGAAGAAAATGACGTCAGTCCTCTTCGTGGCGGCTGCCAGATCGCTCAGACTCATCTTCCTGCCCGTGGCAGACTCGTATATCGAGTACTCCCGCCCGGCAATCGCATTCCCGGAAATAAATAATAACGCCAACAAAATAATCAGTATTCTCATTCTCATAGTGTCCCCTTCCTTTTCTATCACTTTTTCAATATTATTGCCTGTCAATAATAGTCAAAATTCCGACAAATAATTTACATATATAATCGATATTTTTATCTATTTCAATTCAATTCGAATTGTTACAATAAATTCCCTCCGTCCAGGTTTACTTTTATAGGTTTCATACACGTTTTGGCGGGGCATATATGATTAAAAACATGGGTATGATTGATAAGTCCGTTAGAATTTTCGCGGCAATAATGATCTGGATACTGTTCTTCGCGGGTATTATCCATGGCACTTTGGCCATCGTGCTGGGAATAATCTCAATCTTGCTTGTCGCCACAAGTCTGTCAGGCTTCTGCCCGATGTACCTTCCATTCGGGATTTCCACTATTGGAAAGAAAAGACAAGGCTAAAAATGAATATCCCGTCCCGGCGTTATAAGCGGGACGGGATTATTTCTCGAATAATTCGTTATATGGCTTATTCTACTATAAGCTTCTCCACCCTGCGGGTGTTTCCGTCAGATATATATATGAAATAAACACCCGGCGCGAGGCTTTTCGTGTTCAATTCGATACAGCCGGCCACGCTCTTGTAGTCGCCTGAATCTTTGCTTATGACCTCGTTTCCGAGAAGATCCGTCACTTTGATGTCCGCGGCCGGATTTCCATTCGGCTGGATCGTTACTATTGCCCCCGATAAAGCCGGATTGGGGTAAATTGACCTGCCGGCGGCGATGGCTTCTTCTTCAACACTTACCACGTTCGTAGTGTCAATTCTTATATCATCGATGAAAATTACACCGCCCAGGGCGCTTTTGTAACTGAACCTGAAACTTACTCCCGGCTTGCCGGCAAATTGGGCCAGGTCAATTACTTCTTTTCTCCACTCGCCGGCTGAAGGAGTAAATAAGCAGGCATCGATCGAGAGCGGGTTGACTATCGGCTCCGCGACCGTGGCAAGCTCGGCTCCGCCTTTCTTGAATATCGGTTCATACGTGCTTCCGCAGTCCGTTGAGGCATATATCTCGAGTGTATCGGCAAAAACCACATCACCTGTGAAATACGGCGGCGTGTATTTATGATAATTATATGCCACCTGGAATGACAATGAAGGCTTTGCCACGCTTGTAAAATCTACTATCGGTGAACTGATATTCTCACTCAGACCTTTATTATTATAGGCAAGAATCGTGTTGAACATGAAAAGCGCGTTGCTGCCTGTTTTCGCCGCGCTGTTGTCCACGGTCCACGTGAACCAGTGGCCTGAGCCGTCAAGAAGCCAGGGATAATCAGTGTTGTTTTCTTCTTCGAATCCTTCTGTGAAGGGAAGTGCCGGTTTTGGCCCCGTATAGACAATCTCGTTTGAGGCTGATGTAGTGGAAGTATCCGTTACTTCACCCCCGTCATTCAATTTCAGCAGTTTCACTTTCAGAAGGTTCGCCCCATCCTTCAGGCTGAGTTCGGGCAGAGCAACCGCCACGTTGCCGAACGATGCAAGCTCGCCCGTCCAGCTGAACTCCTTAACAGACCCGTTCAAATCATATGACAGCGTGCATGAGGTCAATTTCTCGCTCCCTGTGTTCCTAAGGTTGCAACTGGCGGCAATCCCCGGGCTGCAGGTGCGCTTTGGTGCCGAGATATCGGTCAGTTCGGCCGCACTTGCCTTTGAAGCGGGTTTATCGATGAAATCGAGGCATTTTTTTATGTCCGCCGTGCCGGGGACATTGTGCGACATGCCCGCAACCATATCAAGCATTGCAACGCCGTCTTTCTCGATGAGCTTTTTATACACCTGCGGCACGAAAATCGAGTAGGCATAGTCTTCAACGCCGCACGTGATGGCGATCGGCATCTTAGCTGCATTCTCGTACTTGAAATTAAGGCTGTAGAGGGAGTCATTATTAATATCCAGCACACCCTGCAGCGCCGGGGTGTTAAGAAGCAGGCCGCTAAACACCTCGGTGTGCTCCAGGCCATATTTCAGCGCGCTTCTTCCTCCGAGCGAGAATCCCTCGAGAATAATCTTGCTTTCATCGATGGCATAATTCTTCATCACCGAATCCATCGCAACCCTGATGAAGTCTTCATCACCCGCCGGAGTATAAAAGTCCTTCATCTGATCAGAACCGCCATCAAGGAAGGCGAATATCGTGTTCGGAAGCAGCTCGTTCCATTTCAGCACGTTGATCAAAGCGTACCTCATGTTCGTGCTGTTATCCCCCAGCCCGTGCAGGGATATTAACAGCCCGTATTTCTTCTCCGGGTTGTAATCCGTCGGGACGTAATATGATACTGTCCTTTGCTCGTTGTTGAACAGTATGGTTTTCTCGAAACTGCCAGTATCGGCAGAGATTGCACTGCTTCGGCAGAACGCGAGCATGGCCGGCAGCATGATGAGGAATAAAAAGCTTCTTTTCATAAATCACTCCTGATTTTTATTTTCGGCAAACATCATATTTTCCAGTATATAATGCGATGGCCCCCCTGCTTGCGGAATACCCGGTTAAACAACGTCACCCGAACGTGCTATTCTATCGTTATATCATATTTCCCGAGCAATCCCGCGAGGCCGTAGAGAGAGAATTTTGCTTTCCTGATCCGGTTTAGCTCCGGATCCAATGCATAATTCCAGGACGTCCGGAAATCCGCTGCCTGCAGGTTTGTGCCGCTGAATATGCTCCTCTCCAGGTCGCACCCGTCGAAAACCGCTCCGGAGAGATCGGCTCCCGTGAAGTTGGCTTCCCTGATGCTGCATTCCCGAAATTCCGTTTTTTTTATCTTCATACCGAAGAAAACCGCGTAGTCGAGATTGCACTTGGCGAATTCCACTGAAAAAAGCAGCGGAGAACACTTGTTGAAATTCACTCCGAGCATCTTGCATTTCCTGAACGCGGCGCTTTTCAGGCTGGTGTCGTCATTCTTCACCATGCTGAAATTGCAGCCCTCGAAAACGCAATCCATGAACTCGACGCCCGAAATATCCGCTTTTGTGAAGTTGCAGTTCGAAAATGTGCAGGAATCATACACCGCTCGCTCAAGCACCACGCCCGTGAAGTCCTCGGCCGCGTATTTCACATTTTCAAACATTTCCCTGCTCACAAATCACCATCTCATAATAAGCAAATTCAAACTTTCAATATACGAAACTGTCTCAAATTATGATGTTCATTTGTTTGGCGCTCTGATGGCCGCTTTTGATTAAATTATCGGAGAAAATAATTTTTTAAAACTGTCCTTCAATACGATACAACGACATTAAGCGTCACTATGCCCGTTAATTTTGTAGAAAGTGATTATCGAATCATTTTGGATGTCGCATGGATTGATATGCTGAAGATGCAAAAAATATAATCGGGGTTGCCGAAAACCATACAGAGTAGGCAGATAATTATTTAGGAGATGATCTTATGGCACAGGAAAAACAAATTCAATCAAAAACATCAATGACTCTTTTATCCTTTTTTTTGGGAGGTCTGGGAATCCACAGGTTGCTGATGGGGTATCCTAACTGGTGGTTAATGCTTATAACCGGCGGCGGTTGCGGAATTTGGGCTTTATATGACTTCATTCAGATTGTTACCGGAAACATGACAATGGCCGATGGCAGAGAGCTGAGCTGATCAAGTGGGGGAGAAATCTCCCACTTCTTATTATTTTGAATATACAGTTATGTCTCAACACATGTATAGAAGCCAAAAATAATGTGGATGTATTCGAGAATATTTATTTTTTATCTATTGAATAATAAGATGCTTAGC